>DATBTA010000282.1:0-4515 GCA_036559505.1 Pseudolabrys sp.
TGCCAGGCCGGGTGAAACTCGACTTCGTCGAGCCGGTGGCCGTAGCGGTCAAGCGTACGAAGTTGCGGGGGAAACCTGTTGGCATCGAAGCCAAGCTGCACGGTCTCGGGCTTGCCGAGCTTGGCACCCAGTTCGGTCAGATCGCCTTCGGCCCAGCTAGCGCCTTCCCGGCGCACCGCCTCACACAATGCGGCATCGCTCGCGAACAGATTGTACGGCTCAAGCGGCGGCGGCTGGTTCTGAACCTCGAACATCGGCCGTAGGTCTCCCGCGAAGGTACGGCGATTGTACCAGTGAAATCAGGGAAACAACGCGACTTGCTCCAATCCCATCGTCTCCGGCCAGCCCATGACCAAATTCATGTTCTGGATCGCCTGCCCGGATGCGCCCTTGACCAGATTGTCGAGTGCCGACACGACGATTGCTCGCCCGGGGACGCGGTCTTTGGCCACCCCAATGAAGGTCATATTCGAGCCCCGCACATGCCGCGTTTGCGGCGTTTCCCCGAAGGGCAATACATGCACGAACGGTTCCTTCATGTAGAACTTTAAAAGTACCGCATGAAGATCCTCCGCGCTCCGACCCCTCCGCCCGCGGACATAAATGGTCGACAAAATTCCCCGGTTCATTGGCACCAGATGCGGCGTGAACGTGACGACCACCTCCCGTCCGGCGGCGAGCGAAAACTCCTGGTCGAGTTCAGCCATGTGCCGGTGATGACCAACACCGTAAGCGTGAAAGCCCTCCGAGACTTCGGAAAAGAGCATGGCCTCTTTGGCGGCGCGCCCTGCTCCCGTCATGCCGGACTTGGCATCGACGACAATTTCATCGAGCTCAATCGCCTTGTTCCTGATGAGCGGGACGAGCGGCAGCTGCGCACATGTCGTGTAGCAGCCCGGATTGGCGACCAGCCGCGCCTGCTTGATCTCCCGCCGGTGAATTTCGGTCAGGCCATAAACGGCCTGCTTCTGCAGCTCCGGCGCATGATGCTCATGGCCATACCATTTTGCGTAAGCCGCGGGATCCGCCAGACGAAAGTCGGCCGACAGATCGACTACCTTGGTCGATGGCGACTTCGCCATGAGATCCTTGATGACCTTTTGCGTCGTCGCGTGCGGCAAGGCACAAAAAGCAACGTCCAGCGCGGCGCCTTTCCAGTCGATACCATCGATTGCGACAAGCTGCGGCAGTGCAAACGGAGCAAACTGCGGAAACACGTCACGCATCGCCTTGCCGGCACTGCGCTCCGCGGTCAGCAGCACGATCTCGGTGCGCGGGTGACGCAACAACATGCGCACTAGCTCGCCCCCCGTGTAGCCCGAGGCCCCCAACACTCCAATCTTCGCTTTTGTCGCCATGAATCGATCCTTATCCAGAAGTCTTAAAGAACTACCGGAAGAAGGCCAACAGCGCGTTGTGTCTTGAGGAAACGTGCCGCGGCCTCGGATCCGGCGGCACGGGTGACGATAGTACTACGCCCGTGCCTGGGGGGCACGGCGGCAGCGCGGCTCTTTCTTTGCCAAAAACATCGTCATGGCCGGGGCATATAGGACGCAGGGCTTGATCCGTCAACTGCGCCCGCGCAACGGCAACGGCTGCTCTTTCAACATGGCCTTGATAACAACCTCGCGCGCGAAAGCAGGCTCAATACGGTGGGACGCGATCATGTCCTTGCAGTCGGCGACGATCGCATCGGCATCCTGCATGATCTTCAGCCGCTTGAAGTGATCGTCGTGGCACAGGCCCATGCTGGCCCCGACAATGTCGAGGATGTTGATGATGCGGAACGGCCAATCGTGCTCGTGAGCGCAGAGCTCGCGATGGTCGACATGATAGATCGCAACCAGCGCATCGACACCGGCAGCAGCGGCGGCTTCAAGCTCGGCGAGCTGAAGGCCGCGCTTGTACTCCGGTAACGCATTCAGCGCATTGCTCATCAGGCCGACTGCCGGCTGATGCAGATCGACGATCTCGATTCCGGGCACCATCCGCAGTAGCTCGCTGCCGGCTTCGACCACGCCTTTGACGCCGGGATGCTTGTGCAGCGCGATCCGCATTGGCACTGGAGCTTTCAGCATTGACCGAAGGTCTTCGAACCGGGTCTTCAGAAACAACATGAAAGGCGTCATTTCGAACGGCCGCGATCCCCTCACCTTTTCGACGGTCGGGATCGTCGTTTCGGTGAATTGGACATGGCAGCTCGCACACCATGATATGACGCCGGCTTTCCCTTCGGCGAGCTTGTCGAGCGAACTCGTGGCGACGCGCCCGGATACGTCTGTGTCGCCCGCGCGCAACTGAATGACCCCGCAACAATGCGTTGGGCCGCCCATGACGCGATAAGTCACGCCAAGGGCATCCATAATGTCGAGCGCCATAAGCGCCATGTGCGGCGTCTTGAGCACATTGCAGCCGGTATAAAACACAAAATCCGGGCGCTCGCCGGGTTTCGCGGTGGAGCCATTCTCGAGGCGCTCGTTTACATATTGGCCAAGACGCGCAAGGTCGCTCTCGCTCAGCTGCATGCGCGCGAGAACGTTCACGCCGTCCGCAACCAGCCGGAAATTCTCAACGCCTTGCTTGCGCCGGTTGCGCAATTCCGAGGAGCGCTTGGCGAGGGCGACGCGCGCCATCGCCAGGAGGAAGCGCGGATTGACGGCTTCGTCGCATGCCTCGATGCAATCGCCTGTCAGCGCGCAGCCCTTGGCCCATGCTTTTGATGCATCGGGTCCCTCACCTGTTCGAACGATATCAAGTACCCCTGCAATCACGCTTTCCGGCGCGGCGGTACCAACACCTGACGGCTGCGCCATCGGGCAAACCTCAACGCACTTTCCGCAGCGCGTGCAGGCATCCAGCATCGCTGACGTGCGCGCCGCCAAAGCCTGCTCGAATGCCGTCTCCGCCATGGAACAATTCCAGTTGCCGCGAAGCGCAAGCTTAGCGCGACGCAACGCAAACAAGAAGGCCGCCGGAACCGGCGGCCTTCTATTGCCAATTTGTGGAATCAAATTACATCGACGGATTCCAAGTGGCCGCGACGAGGCGATAGCCGCTGCCGGCTTTCTCGATGTAGCCCACTGCCGGGAACGGCAGATGATAGCCCTGCACCATCATCTTGTCGGTGGAAGCCATGTCGTAAAGCTTCTTCCGCGTCTCGACCGCTAGCGGCTTGTCGGAATCGAACACGAATTGCCAATCCGGATTGCGCACGAAGAGTGTGGCGGCACCGGCCGTGACATCCGCCTGAACGAGCAGCGTATTGTTGCCGGACGAGACAATGTGCGAGTGGTGTCCGTGCGTGTGACCGGGGGTAAATACGGAAGTAATTCCGGGCACAAGTTCTTTCTTGCCTTGGTACTTCGTCACCTTGTTGCCGAGTGCTCCGAACACCCGCGCCGGATTCTTTATCTGACCCTTCGCGGGCTCTGGTAATTTGCTGACGTTGCTCTCGTCCATCCAGAAGGTCCACTCGGTTTCTGGCACCATGATTTCCGCGTTCGGAAACATTGGCTTGTTGTCTGGACCGATCAGACCGTTGATGTGGTCGCCATGGAAATGCGAGATGATCACGACATCGATGTTATTCGCGTCGATCCCTGCGGCCTTCAAATTCGTCTGATACTGGCCGAGCGCACCCTTGGACTGCGCGTAGGTGCCAAGGCCCAGACCGGTGTCGATGGCGACGAGTTTTGATCCGGTATTGATCACGGCCGGCGTGTAGGTGTGGATGACCTTGTCCTTTGGCAGGAATTGCGCCTCAAGATCCTTGGCAACCGCATCCTTGGGCGTGTTGACGACATAGCTGTCCCCGAGCGGGTTGCTGCCCTGCCCATCGGTGACGACAGTGACTTCAAATTCGCCAACCTTATAGCGGTACCATCCGGCATTCTGTTTGCCCGCGGCGGGCGCAGCAGCGTTTGCCGAAGAAACAATCGTCTTTGATCCGGCAAGAACGGCACCGGCTGCGGCCGCGCCTGCGAACAGATGGCGTCGCGTCAATTGCGTCATATTGTGCCTCCTTGGCTTTAATTGGCCGATTTTGGTCGGCGCAGTGACTGCCGACAATAGCCCCTGGCTTGATGGAGTAAGCCCATCGCGCGGCTAACCCCGTTTCGGCCGCTTTATTCCGTACTCGGCCCGGAAGACAAGGACCCATATAGGCGGCGCCTGTGCGGTTGGCTAAGCTTGCCATGTCTAAGCCGTGGGCCGCTTTGGCCAGGCAAGCAAGGCCGGAAACACCGGCTCTCACGTGGGAGGTACATAATGCGTCGTTTGAGTATGTTGGCGGGCGCTCTCGGCGCCGCGCTGCTGATGAGTTCGGGCGCTTTCGCACAGGTGCCGGCCGACCCGGCCAATCCGAATGAAAACGTGCCGGAGAAGGCAACCTATATGCCTTACGGCGAGACCATAAAGCTTGCCGATGCCAAAAAGGTTGCCGAGGCCGCACTGGCCGAATCAACCAAACGCGGATGGCCAATGTGCATAGCGGTCGTTGGTCCGAGCGGCGACCTC
>DATBTA010000283.1:0-6019 GCA_036559505.1 Pseudolabrys sp.
CGAATTGCGGCGATTGTAGCCACATTGGCAACAACTTCGAAACCATAGCGGCGTATTCGGCCGTCCGGAGTATTCACATTCATTAGATTTTTCCTGCGGACGTTCTAGTCGTGGCGGTGGGGACGGATTCTGGAGCTCGGGGGCCGGGCAGGTTGGCTGACGAATGACGCTCGACGTCCATACGCTTTTTCTGGTGACGATCTACGTCGAGGGCATCCTCGGTCTGCTGCTGCTTTTCGTTTGGGCGCAGAACATGGCGCTTCGCGCCGTCTGCTGGTGGGGCTTTGCCCATGTGACCCGGCTTGCCTCGATCGCGCTGTTCGGCCTCTACGGATCGTCGCCCGATCTGATCAGCATCGATCTTGCGAACGCACTGCTCTTTACCGCCTTTGCCATGACCTGGACCGGCGCGCGCGTGTTTGATGGCCGTCCGGTCGAGCCTGTTTATCTGGTCACCGGCGCCGTTCTCTGGTTGCTGGTGTGCCGTCTGCCGCTGGTGACGGAGAACAGCGATCTCCGGTCGCTGATCATCGCCGGCATCATCACGTCGTACGTCTGGCTTACCGCATATGAATTCTGGCGCGGGCGCAGCGAGGCGCTGGTCTCCCGCTGGCCGGCGATCGTCATGTTCTTTGCGCACGGCGCACTGTTCCTGCTGCGCACGCCGATGATCGCGCTGCTGCCGTCTGTATCGAACGGCGACGGCATTTACGGAAGCGTCTGGATGACAGTGCTGAGCTTCGAGGCCTTGCTGCTCACGATCTCCAGCGCATTCCTCCTGCTTGCGATGGCGAAGGAGCGCACGGAGCTGCGTCACCGCAAGGCCGCGATGGTCGATCCGCTCACCGGCATCGCCAACCGCCGGTCGTTTCTGCAGGACGCATCGATGCTCGCGAAACTGCACGCCGCCAATCCGCGTCCGACGGCGTTTCTGGTCATCGATCTCGACCACTTCAAATCGATCAACGACCGCTTCGGCCATGCGGTCGGCGATCGCGTGCTGGAAATCTTTACCGAGGCCGCGCGCAAGTCGATGCGCGGATCCGATCTCGTTGGCCGGCTCGGCGGTGAGGAGTTCGCCGCGGTGCTCGCCGACACCAGCCGCGAGAAGGCTGTGGCCGTGGCCGATCGCATTCGCGAAACCTTTGCCCAGATGGCGCAGGAAGTCGACGGTCATCCGGTATGCGGTACAGTCAGTATCGGCCTGGTGCACTGCCTGGGGCGGACACTCGATGTAACCGAGCTGTTGGCGCAAGCCGACCATGCGCTTTATTACGCCAAGGAGCGCGGGCGTAACCGTGTGGAGGTCGCCTCGCTCGATATGACCGGAGACCGCAAGAAGTTCGAGGCGATATCCACCAGTTCGGTCGCCGCGATCAGCGCCAAAAGTGCCGCTTGATCAGGCGGCATCGACCCCCGACGCATTAAAACTGTAAAGGCTGCGTCACAACGTGACGCCATTCCCGATTGACCGGGACCTTCATATTAGTCCAGTTTAGGAGCGAGTGGGCCGCGGGGCGTGCCCATGCATTAGTGGGATTCCCAACTATTTCAAGTTCATAGGGAGGATGAGATGCGCAAGTTTGGCTGGCTCAGTGTAGCCGCCCTGGCCTTTGCGATGGGCGGAGCCGCCCAGGCTGAGACCGTCAAGATCGGTGTGGTGCTTCCGTTCAGCGGCGCCAATGCCGACCTCGGTCACCAGATCGACAAGGCCTTCGACCTGTATGTGAAATTGCACGCCAAGGACATCGCGCCGCACAAAGTCGAGATTATCAAGCGTGACGAAGGTCCGCCGACCGGCGCGCAGGCAAAAACCGTTGCGACCGAACTTGTCACCAACGACAAGGTGCAGATTCTCACCGGCTTCGTTTTCTCCCCGTCGGCGATCGCGCTGGCGCCGGTGGTGACGCAGGCCAAGGTGCCGATGGTCATCGCAAATGCAGGCACGGCCTGGATAACCAATCTGTCACCCTATATCGCGCGGCTCTCGTTCAGCATGTGGCACCATGGCTATCCGATGGGCGCCTTTGCTCACAGCAAGGTCGGCTGCAAGACCGCGGCGATGGCCTATACCGACTTCCCGCCGGGGAAGGATTCAACCGAAGCCTTTAAGACCGGCTTCGAGAAGGCGGGCGGCAAGATCACCGAGGCGATCCCGATGGGCAGCCCGGTTCAGGTGCCGGACTTCACGCCCTTCTTTCAGCGTATCAAGGATGCCAAGCCCGACTGCATGTACGTCTTTATTCCCTCCGGCGCGCACGCGACCGGCGTGATGAAGGCCTACGGCGAACTCGGCATGCGCAAGGCCGGCGTCAAGCTGATTGGCCCGATGGACCTGATCCCCGACAACAAGCTGCAGGACATGGGCGATGCCGCCATCGGCACCGTCGTGATGGGCAACTACGCCGTCGACCTCGACAATGCCGAGAACAAAGCACTGAACAAGGCCTGGCACGAAGCCTACGGCAAGGACTCCTATCCGGACTTCATGTCGGCGGCCGGCTGGGACACCATGCACGCCATCTTCGATACGATTAAAAAACTTAATGGGAAGGTCACTGACGGCCAGCAGGTGATTGATGCGATGAAAGGCTGGACCACCAAGGGTCCACGCGGCCCGGTCTCGATCGACGCAGCCACCCGCGACATCGTGCAGAACGAGTATGCCATGGAAGTCGTCCGCAAGACGGACGGCAAGCTTGGCATCAAGGTGCTCGGCACCACCAACGCGGTCAAGGATGAATGCAAGGTGTTGAAACTCGGCCGCTGCGGCAGCTGAGTTCACGCATTTGACAACAAACGACGCCGCCGCGCATAACGCGGCGGCGTTTTCTTCAACACGAGGCGGGGCTCGTGCCGCATTTCGCGATCATCGCCGTCAGCATCCTGTTCGACGGACTGGCTTACGCCATGTTCCTGTTCATCACCTCCGTCGGCCTTTCGGTCACGATGGGGCTGATGGGCTTCGTGAATCTGGCGCACGGGGCCTTTGCGATGGCCGGCGGGTACATCGTCGTCACGCTTACGCGCACGCTCGGCGTCGGCTTTGTTCCATCGCTTGTTATAGCGGCGGTTGTCGTCGGCGCTGTGAGCGTCGTGTTCGAGCGCGGCCTCTATCGCCGGCTCTATAAATCCACCGATCTCGAGCAGGTGCTGCTCACCATCGGTCTTGCCTTCATGGCGATCGCGACCGCGACTTATCTTTACGGGCCGATTCCGAAATCGGTGCCGCTGCCGGACTGGCTGCAGGGCGACGTCAACCTCGGGTTCCGCAATTTCCCGAGCTATCGCGCGTTCCTCATCGTGCTCGGCACGGTGCTGATCGTCGTGCTCTGGTATGCATTCGAGCGCACCAATATCGGCGCCAAAATCCGTGCCGCCGTCGACAACCGGCGCATGGCGGAGTCGGTCGGCATCAATGTCGACCGCCTGTTCACGCTCACCTTCGCGGTGGGGTCCGGCCTTGCCGCGCTCGGCGGCGGGCTTGCCATCCAGCTGTTCGGTCTCTCGCCGAGCTTTGCGGTTCTCTATCTTGTGCTGTTCCTGATCGTGGTCGCGGTCGGCGGCCTTGGCAGCTTGAAGGGCACACTGCTGGCGGCGCTTGTGCTCGGTGTGTTCGATACGGCCGGGAAATATCTGTTCTCCGATGCCGGCGGGTTTTTCGTCTATGCGGTGACCGTTGCCGTTCTTCTGGTCAAACCGGCGGGGTTCTATGGCCGCGAGTGAGACCATCAGCGCGGCAGGCCGTTCCGAAGCGCGCGAGCGCGCGGCGGAATATCTGCTCAGGCGTCATCGCTTCCGACTTGCGGAAACCTTGCCGTGGCTCGCCGCCATCGCTGTCTATTTCATTTTTCCGGAGCGCATGACCTTCGGCAGCCAGGTGCTGGTGATGGCGATGTTCGCGCTCTCGCTCGATCTCATCCTCGGCTATGCCGGCATCGTCACGCTCGGCCATGCCGCCTTCTTCGGCGTCGGCGCCTATACGGTCGGACTTGCCGCCGCACGCCTGGGCTGGAGCGAGCCGATCAGCGGGCTGTTCGCGGCAGCGATTGCAGCCGGTCTTGTCGGCTTCATCACCGGCTGGTTCCTGCTGCGCTATCGCGGCCTCACGCTGCTGATGCTCACGCTCGCGACCGCGATCCTGCTGCAGGAAACCGGCAACCTGCGCTCGGACATTTCGGGGGGCTATGACGGCCTGCCGGGGCTGGAGTTCAAGCCGCTGTTCGGCGTGTTCGAATACGACCTCTATGGCCACACATATTATCTGTATGTCCTCGCGGTGCTGCTGGTGGTGTTCTTCTTTGTCCGCAGAATTGTCTATTCGCCGTTCGGGCAGGCGCTGACTGGAATTCGCGAAAACGTCCGGCGCATGCATGCGATCGGCTCGCCGGTGCACCGCCGCCTGGTGACGGTCTACACGATTGCCGCGGCGATCGCCGGCGTCGCGGGTGCCTTGTTCACCCAGACCAACGCCTACGTGACGTTGACGGTTTTCGATTTCGACAACTCGGCCAAGGTGATGGTGATGCTGATCCTCGGTGGCACCGGCCGGCTCTACGGCGCCTTCGTGGGAGCGGCGGTCTACATGGTGCTCGAGGACTATTTCTCGAAATTGAGCCCGACCTTCTGGCAGTTCGGCATTGGCCTGATGCTGGTGCTGGCAGTGCTGTTCACGCCGCGCGGTGTGCTCGGCGTGTTCGAGAACATCGGCAAATACTTCTCCGAGAGGAAGAAGTCATGAGCGCCGCGCTGCAGGTCGAGGGGCTGAACCGGGCTTTCGGCGCACTGCCGGTGACGCGCGATGTCAATCTGACGCTCGAGCGCGGAGCGCGGCACGCGCTCATCGGCCCCAACGGCGCCGGCAAGACGACGCTGGTGAACCTGATCACCGGCGCGCTCAGCCCGCATTCGGGCCGCGTGATCCTCAATGGCGACGATATTACCGCGCTGAGTCAGGCCGATCGGGCACGGCGCGGGCTTGCGCGCACGTTCCAGATCAACCAGTTGTTCCGCGGGTTGTCTGTGCTCGAAAACATCGGCATGTGCATCAGCGAACGTGACGGCCATGCCGACAATCTGTGGCGGCCGGTCGGCAGCAGCCGGGCCGTTCTTGACGAGGCGCTCGATCATCTCGATTCGCTGCGCATCGTCGACGATGCGCTTAAGCTGGTTCGGGAATTGCCCTATGGCCGCCAGCGGCTGGTAGAAATCGCCATTGCGCTCGCGCAGAAGCCGCGCGTGCTGCTGCTCGACGAGCCGGCCGCCGGCGTGCCGTCATCCGAGAGCCATCTCATCCTCGATGTGGTGGCCGCGCTCGACCCGGACATCGCGGTGCTGATCATCGAGCACGACATGGACGTCGTCTTCCGCTTCGCGAAGGAAATCACCGTGCTGGTGCAGGGAGCAGTGTTCACGCACGGCACGCCTGACGAGATCATGAACAACGAGCAGGTGAAAGCGGTCTATCTCGGTCAGGAAAGCCATCGCGGAGGCCGCCATGGCTAAATGGGCGCTCGATCTCGAAAATGTCCGCGCCGGCTACGGCGAAACCGTTGTGCTCGAGGACCTTCGTTTTGCGCTCGGCGCCAGTGAAACGGTGTCGATTATCGGGCGCAACGGCGTCGGCAAGACCACGCTGCTCGCGACCATCATGGGCCACACCACGCTGCATGGCGGCCGGTTGTCGCTGCACGGCAACGATATCGCGAAGATGGCGACCTACCGCCGCGTTGGCGCCGGGCTTGGCTACGTGCCGCAGGAGCGCGAGATTTTTCCTTCGCTCACATTGCGGGAAAACCTCGAGGTCGCGGCGCGGCCGGGATCGTGGACGGTCGAGACCGTGTTCGAGCTTTTCCCACGATTGGCGGAACGCGCCGATAACCGGGGCAATCAGTTGTCGGGGGGCGAGCAGCAGATGCTGGCGATCGGCCGCGCGCTCATCGGCAATCCGACGGTCCTGCTGATGGACGAGCCGTCGGAAGGGCTGGCGCCGGTGATCGTCGAGGAGCTGGCGCGCGCG
>DATBTA010000284.1:0-2826 GCA_036559505.1 Pseudolabrys sp.
ACGGAACGGACGTCACTTCCACGCGCGCTTCCTGTTCCTTGTTGGTGAAGGTCTGCCGGATGCCGTCGCTCGACGGATCCGTGGGTTCGGCAAGGCCGATTTCATTGTGCTTGTAGTCGGTCACGCCGCCCCAAAAGCGGACGGCGTCGATCGCCGCGCTCGGCGAGCGCCATTCGCCTTTGCTCAGGAGCTTGGTCTGGCGCGCGTCGATGCGGGTGTCGTGGTTTTCGCCGTCGATTCCCGGAATGTGATAGAGCGTATTGTACTGAGTGACGGCGAGGCCGAAGAAGCCTTCGTTGAAGATATAAGAGGCGCCCGCCGCCGCTCCATTGCTGTGCATCGAGGAGTTGGGCTGCCGGCCATTGAAATTGCCCGGCTGCGTCGCGTTCGGCGCCTCCGCCGGATCGGGCGGCGTCAGATACGGATAGCTTGGAACGCGATAGTCGCGCGCCGTGCGGCCGAAGGCGTCGGCATGGATAGCGAAGTTTCCTCCACCCGCATCGAGCAAAGCCGCGCCGTCAAGGCCATTGTTCACGGATGTCCCGGAACCACGAAACTCGGCGCTGACGCCGCGGCCCGGTATATAAGTCGGGACCCGGTTGTTGGTCGACTCAACCACGCCACCGATTGCCTGCGAGCCGTAGCGCAACGTGGCGGGCCCGCGGATGACCTCGACCTGGTCGCTGGTGAGCGGGTCGACCGGGACAAAGTGGTCTTCGCCGAGATCGGATGCGCCATTGGCGCCGATGCCGTCCTCCTGGATACGCACGCGGTTGACATCCAGCCCGCGGATGATCGGGCGGCTGGATGCCCCGGGCGCGAAGCTCGATCCGGTGATGCCGGGTTTCTCGAACAGCAGGTCGCCGAGAGTAGCGGCGCCGTTCCTGCGCAGCTCGGCGTTCGGCACCACCGTGACGGTGGCGAATTGGTCGGTGACGATCGGGAGCGTGCCGACCATCGTCTCCGGCGCGGGGGCGGCAGCAGGCTGCGCCGGCCCGGGCTGTGCCGGTGCAGGTTGTGCTGGCGCGCGGCGGATCGGGCTGGCGACGGTGACATCGATCTGCGGCAGTGCCGTCTGAGCGCGCGACTCGTTTATGGCGCCGATGGATAGCGCCGCGCCGCATGACGCGAGAATCGTCTTCAGGGGAAGACGCATTTCAAACCTCCAGCTGAATCGGAATGATTTGCGTCCCGCGCCCAGCGGGCGCGGGATTTACGCCAGGCCTCGGAAGCTGAGGCCTTACTCAGTCATGGCTCAGGTGGAGTAAGGAGGCGCGCGCGCCTGAAAAGAAAAAAGTACGCCGTATGAAACCCGCACCCGACGGACATCGACACCCCACTTGTGGTGGCGAGCAACCGGTATCGCCGGCAATTCAACGGCCGGCAGAACCGAAGATGCTGTCAGGCTGAGCGTCGCGCAAATTGCGCAGAAATGATGCGGGCCGAAACCGCGGTCGTCATCGTCGTCGGCAGGGGCATTGGGTTGCGCCTGAGACTGCGCCGCCACAACGGTAGTCGGACTCTGGGTATCCTCGATATGGATGTGGCCAAACGACAGAACGAGCTGGATCGCCAGCGCGAGGAGCGCTGCCCAGGAACCAAAACGTCTGTTGCTCCTCACCCAATACATTTCAGAATCTCGCAATTTGCGAAGGATATTATGCGAGGGGTAAAGAGTAAATCGGTTATTCCACGACGGTATTTAAGCCTTCAAGGTAATTTGGTGATCAATTCGGATCAGGAGACGATGTCCGCCAATGACCCTTCGCGGACATTGCTCGGTCAGGTCTCAGAGCGGCTCCGTCTTGCGGCGGCAGCTTAGTCAGCGCAAAATCGCGCCAATGAGGATCGGTATCAAACGGATCGTCGGCCTAATAGCAATCTACGCGATTGCGCTGCAGACGATTCTGCTTGGCGTCGCACCGGTTGCGGGCTTTGGCTCAATCGCTGTCGATCCCTTTTTTGTCATTTGTCGAAGCGATAGTCAGTCGATCGCAGCAAATGCTCAGACCGATGGGAAGGAAGATCGCCAGCCAGGCAAAGGCTGCGAGCATTGCACCCTGTGCAACACGGCGAGCCCGCCGCTCGTGCCGGTCGCAGGCTTCGGATTCCTGGTTCTGTTTTGTATTGCAATCATTTTTTGCGCGATTCGATCCACACCGTGCGTGGTTGCTGCATCTGGTCTCAAGCTCGCCAGAGGTCCTCCGCAAATCGTCCTGACGTGAGACCGCCTTGTGCGGCCGCAATTTCTTCATGTCCTGACGAAAACGGAGTAATCCCATGTCCAGCCGTCTTGCATATCCACATCGTTTCACCGCGTTTCTTGTTGCTCTCGCAGCCATTTCTGCCGGGCCGATATCGGCACAGCAGATCAAAAGCGGCGATCTTATCCTCGATCAAGCCTGGACCCGCGCGACACCCGGCGGCGCCAAGGTCGGCGGCGGCTACCTAACCATCGACAACAAAGGTGCGACGGCCGATAGGTTGATAGGCGGCTCAAGTCCGGTTGCCGGGAAAGTCGAGGTGCATGAAATGGCCATGAACAATGGCGTCATGACAATGCGACAGCTCAAGGACGGACTGCCAATCCCTGCAGGTAAATCGGTCAAATTGGCGCCGGGCGGCTACCACATCATGCTGATGGAGCTGAAAGCTCCGCTTAAAAAAGGTGACAAAATCCCCGTGACGCTGAAGTTCGAGAAAGCGGGAGACGTCAAGGTCACGTTGGACGTTCAAGACATCGGTGCGACCAGCCCGGCTTCAGGGCATATGGACCACACCATGCCAGGGATGCAGCAGCCGATGAAGATGAGTCCGGGTCACAAG
>DATBTA010000285.1:0-6478 GCA_036559505.1 Pseudolabrys sp.
TACGACGCCGAAGGTCATCTGCAGAAAAACCAATACAATGCCTATTCCCTGAATAGCGTCACCGCAAAGAAGAACGCGGACGGCACTGTATCGGTGCAGTTCGGCGGTTGCGACGGCAAGATTTCGAATTGTATTTCAACCATGAAGGGCTGGAATTATATGGTGCGGCTCTATCGCCCGCGTGACGAGATTCTGGGCGGCAAGTGGAAATTTCCCGAAGCAAAGGCCGTAAATTGAGTATGCTCATCCGCCGAGGAGAGGACGGCGCCATGAGGAACTTGGTTCTCGCAGCGCTCGCGGCGATCGGTATTGCCACTCCGGTATGCGCGCAGCCCGCGCGTCTCGCCGATCGCGACATTGTCGAGGCTTACGAATACATGCTCGGCCGCCTGCTGGTGCTCCGCCAGGAAAATCTCGATTTCAAGGAAGGCTTCAAGTGGAACGAGATTATTCACCGCGCCCCCGGCGGCGTCGATTGGGCAAACCCTAACCTCGACGTCGTCTACAGCGAGGCCTGGATCGCGCTCGACGAGAAGAGCTGCACGCTGATCGATATTCCGGAGATCAAGGGCCGCTATTACACGGTGCAGATCCTCAATGGCTGGGGAGAGACCACCGCCAACATCAACGAGCGGAATTTTCAGAAGCATCCGTTTGGCAAGTATTTGTTCTGCATCAAGGGCGCGACCCCCGTGCTGCCGAAAGGCACCCTGCGCGTGACACTGCCGAGCCGCAAGTCTCGCTTGTTGATGCGGATCGAGCTTGGCGCCCATCCGGAGAATGCCATCGCTCTTCAGAAGAAGGTGACGATGAAGGCGACCGGAAAACCGGTGATCGAGGAAGCGGTCGTGAAGCCGAATTTCACCAACAGCCAGCTCCCGGGTGTCGAGGCGTTCGACAAGACCGCAGAGATCTTCGCGAGCGAAGTCGATCTCAATCCCGGCATGATCGACGTGCGCGAGAAGGCGATCGCAATTTCAAAAGCCGCAGCGGACCGGACGCAGCGTGCGCGCATCGACGAAGTCATCCGCAAGCAGGCGATCCCCGCCTTCCACAACGAGATACTAAGAATGGGCAAGGCGGAGAATGGCTGGATGCATCCGCGCACGATCGGTAACTACCGGACCGATTATGTGATGCGCACCATCACCAACTACGCCGGCATATGGGCCAACAACAGCAAGGAAGTCGTCTATTTCGCCGGACAGGGCCTCGACGGCAGCCAAAGCTACACGCAGACATTTCCGAAGGACGCGCTGCCGCGGTCAAAGACGCGTTATTTCTGGTCGGTGGTCGTCGTCGACGGCGCCGACTACAAGGTCATACCGAACTCGCTTAACCGGTTTCTTTTCAACAAGCAGTCGCCGTTGCAATTCGACGATGACGGCTCGCTCACGCTCGCTTTCGCGCCGACACTTCCTGCTGGAATCCCGGAGTCCAACTGGCTGCCGACGCCGCAGGGGAAGAAATACAACCTGACCTATCGCTTCTACGGCCCAACCAAGGATGTCACGGACGGAAAATACTTTCCGCCGCCGCTGGTGCGCATCAGCCAGACACGGACCGAGCAGTTGATCCGCAGCCTGAAGAAATCACGACATTAAGCAGACGGTGCCCCGACACCGCCCGTGCCTGACCGGCGACGCCCTGGATTCCTCCGCCGGTTTGGCTTTCGCAAAAACACCAAGCGTGTGGTCGTTGCCCTGAACAAATGTTCATCGGGCCGTTTGAAACAAAAGTACACCGAGCGAATTAAATTGACGATTTGTCGCACCAGGACAAGAATTCGCGATGGGTTGTCGTCCCAATCCATGAATTCAATGTCACCAAATGATGGGAGGAAAATGATGAAGCGCATTCTTCTTGCAGCGCTGATTACTGCATTTGCCGCCGGCTCCGCTTTCGCGCAGTCCTGCGAGACCAAGGCCATGGGTAAAGACGGCAAGCCGCTCGCCGGCGCCGCGAAATCCAGTTTCGTCAAGAAGTGCAAGCATGACGCCTGCGAAGGCAAGGCCGTCAGCAAGGAGGGCAAGCCGCTCGCTGGCGCCGCCAAGAACAGCTTCATGACCAAGTGCGAGAAGGATGCCTAACAACTTCAACATCAGGAGTTGAGGATGCGTACCATTGTCGTCGGCAGCGCCATTATTGGCGCAATACTTCTGACTGTCCCGGCCGTTGCACAACAAAAAACGGCCAAGGCTTGCACGCAAGAATGGCAGGCGAACAAGGACGCAAACCAGGCCAAGGGCGTTACGCTCAAGGCCTACGTGACGCAGTGCCGCGCGGGAGGCGCGGCACAGACTCAAACTGCTCCGGCGGCGCCGGCCGCGGCGCAGAAGACGACGACGGCCGCGCCTGCGGCGACCGGCCAGAAGACCGCCAAGGCCTGTATCGAAGAATGGCGCGCGAACAAGGCCGCCAATGAAGCGAAGGGCGTAACGCAGAAGGCCTATGTTGCCGATTGCCGCACGGGCAAGACGACGGCGCAGCCGACGCTGGTCCCCACGCAGCCGCAACAGACGCGGACAACGACAGCGCCGCCGCCAGCTGCGCAACCACCGCAGCAGGCACCAAGGACGACAACCGGGGCTGCACCGCCTGCAGCGACGGCTCCGACCGGTGCAAACCAGTACGCGACGGAAGGGCAGGCCAAATTCCGCTGCGTCGGCGGAACGGTCGTCTGGGCCAATCTCGATTCAAAGATCTATCACTTCAGCGGCAACAAGACCTATGGCCAGACCAAAGCGGGCGCGTATATGTGCGAGCGGGATGCCCAGGGCCAGGGCATGCGCGCCGCGAAAAACGAGAAGCATCCCTGAAGTAAAAGAGCGCTCCGCGGCACCGGTTACATGATCGGCTTGCCGCGGACGTCGATCGCCTTATCGATCCGGATCAGCACACCAATGCCGGCCTCGGCGCCGGCGTGAGTTTGCTCGCGCGGCAAAAGCTTCGCGAAAATCGCCTCGCGCACCGGCCCGGTCTCGTGCAGTTCGACCGATCCAAAGAAACGCAGGAAGCCTGAGTCCAGAATGCCGTCGCGCTGCGACTTGAAGTTGGCGTACATGACGCAGATGCGCTTGTCGTGACCGAGGTTCTCCAGCACGGCACGCTTGCTGCGCTCCCACCAGGCCAGATGCTCGTCGTCGAAAACGATCATGCTGCCCTTTGGCGTGATGTTCGGTCCCTGCGGCCCGTTGGTCGCGACGAGGCACGGATAGCCGTCATCCCAGGCGTTGCGGATCAGCGTCTTGATGGTGTCGGAGAGCATGGAGTCACCTGAGGATTTGGTCGCTATCGGTTTTGGCCGGGGCGGCTAGCAGCTGCACAGCAAGTCAGTGCTTCCGGGCGTCGACGCGGAAGCCAACGATGGTCCGTTCCCCCAATGCCTTGGCAGCCTCCAGCCGATGCAGGCCTTCGACAAGCACAAAGCGTGCGCCGTCCGGACGCACCAGAATTGGTGTCTTCTGGCCGTCCGTGAGCATACTGTGTGCTATCTCCTCGACGCGTTTGGGATCAAGCGTCGTCCGCCGCCCGACGGGCACATAGATGGTGTCGACCGCGAAGGTCTCGCGTTTCATCATGATGCGGAAAGGGTAGCACAAGTTCGGACGGTTATCCTTTGCTCTCAGGCCTTTTCCTGTGTCGGTGCCGTCCTTACATGTCCGGAAGCACCGGGAGATCGTCTGCAATGTCGGAGCCACTTGTGGTGGTCATTCCGCATCGTCTCGGAAAAGACGAGGCGCTGCGCCGTATCAAGGACGGGCTTGGCCGCGCCAAAGGCGAATTCGCCTGGCTGCTTGCGATCGACCAGGACGTCTGGACCGGCGACCGTCTTTCATTCCGTGCGTCGGCTCTGGGCCAAACGGCGACCGGCTTTATCGATGTCTATGAGGCGGGTGTGCGCGTCGAGGTCACGCTGCCATGGTTGCTTGCGCGCTTTGCCCATGCCGCGCAGCGTGTGATCGGCCAAAAGGGCCATCTGATGCTCGAAAAGAAGTAGGGCACTGCTCAGTTTCCCAGATCAAGCACCCAATAGCGCCGTCCGGTGCTGCCGACGGCGGATGCGATGCCGTAGCTCGTCACGTCCCGCCGCAGCATATTCGCACGATGACGGCCGGATCGCGACCACATGCGGATGACGCAATCTTCCGTGTCGCAACCGACGCCGACGTTTTCAGCAGCAGTGCCTCGCTCGGTCGAAACGCGCTGGCGAAAGCCGGTGTGATCAAGACGCTGCAACCCGGCAAGTCTCTGCGCATGGCTATAAGCTGCGCCGGTCAGCGCGCCGTTCGGCGACAGCGGCGCGCGGCCGTGCTGGGCGCGGAATGAATTGAGATCGAGCGCGGACGAAGGATCCGCAAGAACAATTGAAGTCAGTGCGGCAATGATCAGCCCGCGCCTCATGACGCAAGATTAGCATCGGCGCGCAAAAATTGTCCGAGGAGGGACTTACGAGGGGTATCTTTTGCCGCGCGGCGGGTGCCACCAGCAGGCATAGGCGATGTAGTCGCCATAGACTCGGTGGACGCTGGTGATCACCGCGTACTTGTTGAACTGGCCGCAATTGGCCTGCGCGACGTCGAAAGCATTCTCCTCCGCTTCCGGCGACCAGGGAATGATGCCGCCGGTATCGTTGCCTTTGGAGCCGAAAGCACCCCAGCCAATCGTCAGAACCAGCGCGGCCATAAGGAGTGGGCGTTGTCTCATGCTGCTCCCCAGTCTTGAAAATCAAGGTCGATGTTAAGGTCTTGCCGCGCGATATGCCAGCCCTTGTCCGAATGGCCCATAGGCAACGGCACGCTGTGATCCTGCAGACCGGCCGCTGCCGGAAGATTGGTTAAGCGATTCGGCGGGGAACTGCGGCAATCCGGGGGCGGATCCATTCTTATTCTTTCCACACGCTCACCAAAAAACAGTCCCGTTTCGACTGCATGACGCGGCCCACGCGAGGGGACCTCTCCTTTTCGAAATCGACACCGGCGCATTGCGATGCGCCGCGCGGGCATGCTCGCGCCCATTTGGAGACTTTATGCGGCATCTGTTCCTGCCGGCCTGTATCTGCTTGATGACTCTATCGGGTGCGGCCGGCGCCGACGAAATTCCGTCCGAGCCCGTTTCCGCAACCAAGACCGAAGACAGCACAGCGCCGGCGCCGGTCGCTGAAGCGCCAGTCAGTGAATCTCCGGATCAGGCCGAGAGCTCCCCGCCGAAAACCGGCGCGGCGGAGGCTCCGCCGGTCGCGGCCGACGTGTCGATGCCAATCAGGCGCCCGCCGCCGATTAAAGATCGCGTGGTGGCCCGCTCGCACCATGAGATTTGCACCAGCGTGGCTGAATCGGCGCATTCGAACGACCTGCCGCTGCCGTTCTTCATTCGGCTTCTTTTTCAGGAAAGCGGTTTCAAGCCGGATGTGGTGAGCCGCGCCGGCGCGCAGGGCATTGCGCAATTCATGCCGGAGACGGCGGCGACCGTCGGGCTCAACAATCCGTTCGATCCAACCCAGGCGATCGCGGCGTCCGCACGTCTGCTCGGCGATCTTGTGCGCCGGTTCGGGAATCTCGGACTCGCTGCCGCCGCCTACAATGCCGGGCCGCGGCGCATCCAGGACTGGCTCGCCAAGAAGGGCAAGCTTCCGGAAGAAACGCAGCATTATGTGAAAACGATCACCGGGAGCGCGGCGGAAACCTGGAAGGGCCGCGTGAAGGCCAAGCTCGCCGCGGTGCTGCCGCGCGAAGCGCCGTGTCAGGAGAGTGTCACGGTTATTGCCGCGAAGGCGGACGGCCCGTCAGTTCGCCGGACGGTCACCGGAGCAAAGACGCCGACGGTCATCGTCGAGCGCAAGGGCGCCAAAAGCGAGACAAGGCACGCGAAGAAGACGCGTGACAAAGGCGGGAAGGGGGCTATCCAGCTTGCCGCCTCGAGCAAGAAGAAGGACCGTAATCGGAAGGGCTCGCGCCAATAGGTGGGGAGCCTGCGCGCACTTATCAAATTTCGTGAATTTGTGATGGCCAATACAGCGCGCGAAGGCGGACGCCCCTGGTCTGGTTGACGTTGCGAGCATCTCGCTCCGTGGGGGACAGACCAGGAGGGACCGATGACCGACATCACGTACCAGACCACGACGATCGGCATAGCCGACCAAAGCGCCTTATTGTCGCGGATTACGGCCTGGTGCACCCATTTTGCCCAAGGTGTCCGCGAAGGTCAGGAAATTGCCGCGCGTTACCACGCATTATCGCGTCTTTCGACCGCGGAACTCGCCCGGCGCGGCTTTAACCGTCAGATGATCGCGCGAGCGGCCCTCACCGGCTATTGATACATTTTGCCTGAAATTCTGCTAGAAAACCTGGCGCCTTATGTGTTCCGTGCCAGGTTTTCGATGGTTTCTGAACCGCGTTCCACCGATCTGCTGTCGGACCTGCCCGAGCGGCTGGCGGATTTACTGTTGGCCAATGCAAAACCAGTCAAACTGGCGGCC
>DATBTA010000286.1:0-3758 GCA_036559505.1 Pseudolabrys sp.
CCATATCGCTGTCTGGACAGGACCAGCGTGCGCACGTCATGCTTACCCAATCGTATACGGAGCTGTTCCGCTCCGGTGTGGGAGAGTGTGGCGTATGTCGGAAAAATTGTCGGGCCAGTCGCAGCCGGTTCAATTCGGCGAACGGCTTGCAAGCTCCCAGGCCTTCGCCGAGCTGTTCCGTGAGGGTATGGCGCTTGTCGAAGAAACGGCGACATATCTCGACGGGCCCGGCCGCCAGCAGTCGAAGAAGCTCGAGCGGTCTGCTGCATTGGCTTATGCGACGGAAAGCATGCGTCTCACCACCCGCCTGATGCAGCTTGCGTCGTGGCTGCTGCTCCACCGCGCGGTGAAGGAAGGCGAGATGTCGCTTGCGCAGGCCGGCAAGGAAAAAAGCAAGGTCAAGCTGGCGTCGACCGACAATCACGATCCGAACAATATTGAATTGTTGCCGCCGGCACTTGGCGATCTCATCACGCGCTCACAGAAGCTTTACGCAAAAGTGCGACGGCTCGACGCGACGATCCACAACCAGGGTCCGGCAGAACGTCCGGCAACAGCGAACCCAGTCGAACGGCAGCTTGGCCTTCTCAAGGCGGCTTTCGGGACTGAACGCGTCTGAGCGGCCCCCGTTTCGGCAAACAAAAACCCCCGCAGATGCGGGGGTTTTTTATCTTCCGGCAGAGTTTTTATTTCTTCTCTTCGGTCTTCAGGAAGCCGGAGAATTTCTTCTGGAAGCGGGACACCCGGCCGCCGCGATCGAGAATCTGCTGTTGGCCTCCGGTCCAGGCCGGGTGCGATTTAGGGTCGATGTCGAGGTGCAGGACATCACCTTCCTTGCCCCATGTGGAGCGCGTGGTGAACTCGCTGCCGTCCGTCATCACGACCTTGATGGTGTGATAGTTGGGACGGAGATCTTGTTTCATTTCTGGAATTCCGGGCGTCCAAAAGGCTCTGATATGGCTGATTTGGCGCTCCTATACAGGAGCCGGCCGAAGGCGGCAAGCGCCTGCAATTGACCACCGCCAAGCCCGCAAGGCATTAAAGAAGCAGTACACGGGGCGGTAAGAGGCGTCGCATGAGTTATTCGAGCGATGGGCGTGGCCTCGATAATACGCCGGCCCCGCATGAGCGCGGCACCCTGAATCTCAGGCCGCTGGCGGGCCTGGTTCCCTATACCGTGCGCTATCGCGGGCGCGCCGCGGCGGCGCTTGCTGCACTCATCGTCGCTTCGTTGACGACCTTGATCGTGCCGGTGGCTGTTCGCCGCATGATCGATTTCGGATTCTCCGACAAAGCAGCGCAACTTATCGATAGCTATTTTGCGGTGATGGTCTTCGTCGTGGCCGTCCTCGCGGTTTCGAGCGCCTTACGGTTTTATCTGGTGACGACATTGGGCGAGCGTATCGTCGCCGATCTGCGCTCGGACGTATTTGCACATCTTACGTGTCTGTCGCCGGCATATTTCGACGCCACACGCACCGGCGAAGTTGTGTCTCGGCTCACGGCCGATACGACCCAGATCAAATCGGCAGTGGGCGCTTCGGTGTCGATTGCGCTACGCAATCTGGTTCTGTTTCTTGGCGGCGCCGGCATGATGGTCGTGACCAGTCCGCGGCTGTCCTTGTTCGTGCTGGGCGCAATTCCGGTGATCGTACTGCCACTCGTCGGCTTCGGGCGTGCCGTGCGCCGGCGTGGCCGTGCGGCGCAGGATACGCTCGCCGATGCATCCGGTTATGCCAATGAACTGATCGGCGCGATGCGAACAGTGCAAGCCTTCACCAGCGAGAAGCCGGCGGGCTCTCGTTTCACCGCAGCGGTCGAGCAGGCTTATGCCGCGGCCTGCGGCGCGACCAAGGTGCGTGCGGTTCTTACGGCGGTCGTCATCTTCCTCGTCTTCGCCAGCATCGTGATCGTGCTCTGGGTGGGCGCCCAGGATGTGCTTGCGGGCGACATCTCGCCCGGGCGCCTTGGCCAGTTTGTGTTGTACGCCGTGTTTGCCGCGGGCGGGCTCGGTGAATTGAGCCAGGTGTGGGGCGAAATCTCGCAAGCCTCCGGCGCGGCCGAGCGGCTGTTCGAGATTCTGAAAGTCGAGCCGCAGATCAAGTCCCCGGCACGCCCGGTTGCGCTGCCGCGGCCTGCGAATGGCGATGTTACATTTCACCACGTCAACTTCTCTTATCCAGGCCGTCCGAACGTGCCGGTTCTGGAAAATCTTTCATTTCGCGTTGCGCCGGGGGAAAAGCTCGCTCTGGTTGGGCCGTCAGGCGCCGGCAAAAGCACCATCTTTCAATTGATCCTGCGGTTTTACGATCCCGTGTCCGGACACATAACTTTCGACGGCGTTCGTCTTACCGACGCCGATCCCGCCGCGCTGCGGTCGCGCATCGCACTGGTGCCGCAAGACTCGATCGTGTTCGCGACGAGCGTGCGCGACAATATTCAATTCGGACGGCCGGACGCCACCGAGGCTGAGATCGAGAAAGCGGCGGAAGCCGCCCATGCCGCGGAATTTATCCGCCGCCTGCCGCTCGGATTTGAGACGCCGCTTGGCGAACGCGGCGTCACACTGTCGGGCGGACAGCGTCAGCGAATCGCAATCGCGCGAGCGATTCTGCGAAAAGCGCCGCTGTTGTTACTTGATGAAGCGACATCGTCACTCGATGCCGAAAGTGAAACATTGGTGCAGCAGGCGCTCAAGCGACTGATGCTCAACCGCACCAGCATCGTGATCGCGCATCGGCTCGCTACCGTGCAGTCCTGCGACCGCATTCTGGTCATCGACAATGGCCGCATCGTCGAGGAAGGGACGCACGCATCATTGGCCTCGGCGGGCGGGCTTTATGGGCGTCTGGCGAAGTTGCAATTCGAGATGGGCGCGGCCTAACTGCGCCACGCCATGCGGTTCACCGGCAGGCCGGACACGGGGTTCTTATCTTCGCCCGCATATGCAAAGCCGTGCTTCTCGTAGAAGCGAATAGCGCGAAGATTGTCCTTGTTGACGAGAAGTTCGATTCCCTTGGGTGAGAGACGCTTGGCTTCATCGAGCAGAGCCAACGCAACATCCGACCCCCAGTGTTCGGGCGCAACGACGATTTGGTCGAGATACATCGTCTTCGGGTCGATGGTCACGAAGCCGATAATGGCTCCGTCGCGTTCCGCTACGGCGATTTGCGCCGAAGGGACGAGCTCATTGCGCCATCGTTCGCGCCACCACGGCTGGCGTGCGTTGAAATCGAGATGTGGGTAGTGGCTGGACCACGTTCGGCGCCACAGTTCGATCGCCGCGTCTTCATCGGCGGCGGAGTAGGGGCGCAAAGTGAAGGTTGGCGCGCTCACCGCTCGGTCAGCTTGAACTCAATGCGGCGATTGCGCCCGTAGGCATCCTCGGTCTTGCCGAGGTCGATTGGCTGGAACTCGCCGAACCCGGCGGCCACAAGCCGCTGCGGAGAAACTCCCTTGCCGATCAGGTATTGCACGACCGAAATCGCGCGCGCCGCCGACAGGTCCCAGTTCGACTTGAATACACCGCCTGAAATCGGTCGCACGTCGGTGTGGCCGTCAACGCGCAACACCCAGGCCAGATCGGCGGGGATCTGCTTTTCCAGTTCGAGCAGGGCGTCGGCGACCTTGTCGAGCTCGGCCCGGCCTTCCGGCTTGAGGTCGGCCTTGCCGGTGTCGAAGAAGACCTCGGATTGCAGGACGAAACGGTCCCCTACGACGCGGACGTCGGCGCGATTGCCGAGGATTTCACGCAGCTT
>DATBTA010000287.1:0-4618 GCA_036559505.1 Pseudolabrys sp.
CGTGCCGTTGAAATTGCCACGGCGATAAAGCAACGATTCCGCCTGACCCACGACGCGTGCAAGCTCCTGCGCATAGGGCGCGCGCGCTTTCGTAACCGCGGCTGTCATCTCCGCATCCGGCCTGATGACATCGGCAAAAAGCGGTATCAACTTGTAACGGAAGCCCGCGACCGCACCATTGCGGACGTCGAGATCGAGACGAGATACAAATTTCCCGTGGCTGCCGGACGCGATCAGCAAGGTCTTTCCGACCTTAATTGCCTCCGGAATGGCATCATGCGTGTGACTCGTAAGAATGACGTCGATCCCGGCGACCCGGGATGCAAGCTTGTGGTCAACATCAAATCCGTTGTGCGACAGCAACACCACCAACTGCGCGCCTTCCTTGCGGGCTTTCTCGACATTGGCCCGGATATCTTCCTCGCGGATTCCGAACGACCATTTCGGGATCAGCCAGCGTGGATTTGCGATGGGCTGATACGGAAACGCCTGGCCGAGCACGGCGATTTTAATGCCGCCTTTTTCGAACATTTTATAAGGCTGGAACACCGGCTCGTTCCATTCGGTGTCACGCACATTGAGCGCCAGGAAGGGAAAACCGAGTCCCTTGATCAGTTCGTTCACGCGCGTTTCGCCGTAAGTGAATTCCCAATGGCCAGTCATCGCATCCGGATTGAGCAACGCCATGCAGTCGACCATGTCCTGGCCCTTGCTGCGATTGGCGCCGAGCGAGCCCTGCCAGGTATCCCCGCCATCGAGGAAAAGCACCTTGTCGTTCCCGCGCTCCGCACGCACGCGCTTGAGGACGCTGGCAAGCCGGTCAAGCCCCCCGATGCGTCCATAAGACTTGGCCAGTGCTTCGAAATCGCCGTACGTCAGCGCGTAAGCGGCGGCTGACCTCTCGGTAATGCCAAACCGCTTCAGAAAATCCTTGCCGGTAATGTGTGGGGGCCGC
Source organism: Pseudolabrys sp. (assembly GCA_036559505.1). Classification (GTDB taxonomy): domain Bacteria; phylum Pseudomonadota; class Alphaproteobacteria; order Rhizobiales; family Xanthobacteraceae; genus Pseudolabrys. Next base: position 956 of record DATBTA010000287.1, read on the forward strand.
CCCCTCGCATCGCCGACGCCGAGATTGACTGAGGGCTCACGAAAATAGACCGGCATGAGCTGTCCGTGGATGTCCGCGACATGCAGGATCGTGACATTTCCGACCGCGTCGAAGCGCAGCAACTCGGCCTCGCTCAGCCGCTGTTGCGCCAATGCCCGCGTGAGTGAGCCGCCATTGACCGCAAGCGCTGCGGTCGCGGCACCAACCTGGAGAATTTCACGTCGGGTAATCATCGATCGCTGGCGTCCAATGGTCAGAGGCGCCGGGCCACGCCGGACGCGGCGGCAGACGATGGTATGTGTGAATGGCCGGGCGAGGCCCGGCCATGATCCATGTCAATGCCGGATGCCCGGCACGCTCAATTTCAGGCCTTCGTTCTGCGAGGCCAGATACAATTCGAGATCGCCGTATTCCTTCGCATCGGGCGGCAACTCGTCGGCGCGAATATTGACCTGACACCACTGGAAACGCTGGCGGATATCCCAGACCTTCAGCAGGCTCGTGCGCCAGGTCGGGAAATGGTCGTACTGGCCCTTCGGCTCGCCGAGCCATTGGCCGCGAATCCAGTGGTTCGCGACTTTGCCATGGCAGTCAGTGCACGCCATGTTGAGTTGGCCGACCTTGCGTTGCGACAGCTCCTTGCCGCGCTCGAACGCAGCCTTTGCTTCTGCGCTGCTGGTATCAACCTGGATCGGCGTACCGTTGGCGAGGAACCGCAGATAAACCGACATCGCAAGGTTGTCGTCCGTCTCCATCAGCCAGTTGGCACCGGTCGTCGCCTTGGCGTGGCGCGTCACGAATTCCTCCACGCCCAGCACCTTGTTGAGACGCGGCTCCCACTTCGGCATCGACGCCGCCCAGGTCTTGAACGTGGCCTGCGGGTCGCTGTGGCAGGTGTTGCATGAGAACCCGATCGAGCTTTTTTGCTTCCACAGCTCCTGCGCCTTGTCGACAGCCCACATGCCGGGATTTTCGATCGGGTCGAGGTTGTCGCGCTTCTCGACCGGCGGCGGCCGCTTCGTCGGGTCGTCGAGCGCGGTCTTGAACACGGCCGGCGACTTCAGCGTCTTCAGGAACGCAACCATGTCGTTGATTTCCTGATCGTTGAAAAAGCCGTGGCTTCCCCAGGGCGGCATCACCGTGTCGGGATTGTAGACGCGCCCATCGTAGACGTAATTGAACAGCCATTCGTCCTCGCGGCCCGCATTGCCGATCTCCGAAAGGTCGGGCGCCGCGTTGCCCGGGAGATTGGCGCCTCCTGCCGGACCCATCACGTGGCAGGCGAGACAGGAGCCCCCACGGTTGCGGTCTGCCACCAGCTCGGCACCTTTTTTCGCGTCGCCGGTAATCGGACCGGTGATCTTGCGCGGCTGCTTCGGCGCCGGCGGCGTCGCCAGATTACCGAGCGTGTTATACTTCGACTCGTCACGCGTAGGCCAACCGGCATAGCGTTTCCACGGGCGCTCGGACGCATCGCCCTTGGTGTCGAGCGGCACTTCCTTCTTGGATTGCGCACTCGCGATCGGACCACCCGCCAGCACGACGGCCCCCGCGAACCAGGCGATTGCCGCGGTGCCCGCCAGAATCCCTCCACGCGTCATCAGATCCTCCCAACGACTGTTTTCATTGTCCGTCGCGTCAATTGGCGTGACGGGTGTCAGCTCACGGTGATTTTTTCCTCCGCGGTCGTCACGGTCCCGTCGTCATCGGTCCATGTGAACTTGAACGTCCCGCTTTCGTCCACTTTGGCATGAAACTGCATGTACGGATTGGCGGCGATCGCGGGGTCCAAGTCGGCCGTGAACACGGGCTTGCCGTTAAATTCGCATGCGAACTTGTTGATGATCTTGCGCGGGATGGTCTTGCCATCCTTGTCCTTGCGCTGACCCGATTCCATGACGTGGGGCAACAGCGTCTTGATCTCGATGACCTCGCCCTTTTTCGCTTCCTTCGGAATTTTGAGCCGCGGCTTTTCTGCCATGATTGTCTCCCGGTTCTCTCGTTGTCCGCTCAGCCGCCGCAGCCGCCGATAGTAACCTTCACCAGCTTCTGATTGGTGAAGAATTCGCCTTTGCTGGTTTTTGCAACCGCAATGATGTTCTGGGTCGTCGCCAGACGGATCCGTGTCGACGCTTCGGCCTTGCCGGCCAATGGCGACAGATGGAAGGTCGCAACGCCGGGATTCGGATTGCCCTCGGCAACGACGAGGATTTCGCTGACGTAATTGTCGGCCGTCATCGGCGCGTCGACCGAAACCGACAGGGGCACCGTGTTGCCATTCTCGGCGATCTCGGGAAGCTCGATTGTGACTTTGCCCTTTTCGGCCGTCTTGCCGCCGGTGAACTTCGCAATCTGCTCGGCCGCTTCCTTGGCCGCGGCGGATGCGCTCGTGCTCCAGCCAGTTATTGTGAGCGCCGCGCCCGAGGCGCCAAGCGCCAGTGCGTCGCGACGGGATAGTTGCCGCATTCCTATTTCCTCCAATGAACGTCCGGGGACAGCAGCCTGCCCCACCCAAGCCCGGACCATAACGGCGGCCGGGGTGCTATTCAAATCATATTCATAAATGAGAATATAGTTCTCACCGATCTCGATTTCGGAGGATGAGACGCTCAGCTCGGACGCGATTTGAGGTAGTCGCGGAAGCTCTTGCCTTCGTACGCTTTTTCCCTCACGTAGCGAAACATCGCAAGAAAATCGTCCGGGAGCATGTAGCCGGACGCCCGGCTGACCTCGCGCTTGGCCGGCAGCAAGTCTTTCAGCGCACCTTCGCCGAAAAACTGGAACGTCGGCGTGAACCGCACGCCGTATTTGGCGGCTAATTGCTTTTCGGACAACTCCTGCCCATCGAAGTCGGTCACCTTGCGCGATCCGATGATGTTGAGTTGGAGAACTTCGAAATTGGCTCTCACGTAGTCGGAAATTCTCGGCTGCGCGAAATTTACAAGGTGAGTCTCCTTGCAGTAGGGGCAGCCTCTCAATTCCCACATGATCGCAAAACGCTTTCCCTCCTTGCGAGCACCATCGAGGTCATCAGCAAGTTCGAGGAAGCTCTCCAGAAACCACGACTGTTTATAAAGGCCGTCGTCCGTCAGGATCGGTTGCTCCGCGCGGGCACGCGCGGCGGCAAACACCGCCAAAGATGCCGCACCAACCAGCAAATTCCGCCGTCCGATCATGGTCGCATTCCGTAAACCACGACGGGAAAGGCGTCTCCTCTCCCGCCGCTGCCATGCTTATATTCATAGATCTAATCTAGCGCGCGTCAAAATCCGGTGAATGCCATGTCTGCCTGGGTTGCCCGCATTGCATGTCTGATTGCCGTGCTTGTCGGAAGCATCTCCGATTCGCATGCTGCCGGCGACCTTGCCGAATTCAACACGGCGATGGAGGATGTCAGCGTGCACAATCGGGTCGCCGTCGGCTATCTGCGCACCGAGAACATCGACCTCGCCACGCTCGAAATCGACCGCATGCGCAACGCCTGGGTCACGTTCACCGAGCGTTTCGCCGGCAACTGGCCGGACATATTCGAGGGAAATCCGCATTACGGCAATCTCTTCACCGCCGTGAACGCACGGCTGGTCGGCGTCGATCTCATGCTCAAAACCGGGCGGTTTGATGCCGCACGCAACGGGCTCAATGCCATCCGGAAAGACTTCTACG
>DATBTA010000288.1:0-17831 GCA_036559505.1 Pseudolabrys sp.
CCATCGCAGATCGTGTTGTGCTCACGCGCAAACATCGTGTGCAGCACGCTTAGTCCGATCCACCAGTTGTCGTTGAAACCGGTAAAATCGATTCCAGGGCGATCTGGTAGATCCTCCGGAAGCATGTCGCCGTCGAACTTGATCTTGCCGTCCCGCTTGGAGCGGATTTTCATCTGCGTGGGATGATCGTGGCCGTAGATTTGCCCCCCATCCCACCAGTGGGAATTGAAGTTTTGGAATGTCGGCGTAGCACCCAGCCATGGCTCGCGTTTCGACGTGTCCGGCGCTGTGCGCTGAATGTGCATGCAGCCATTAACGTTCTCCGGCCAGCTATCGCCGGGCGGCAACGGGATCTTGAATTCGTTTCCTATCTCAGGCGCGCCGTGACTGAACCAATTATGGATCTCGAACTGAATCCAGGCGGCCGCGAAAAGGTTGAGCTTGGTCGCGGGAATGAATTCGTGCCGCGCCAGCAGCTCTCGCGATATCAAGCGGGGACTTGGCTCGAGAAGCGCGTCGCCGGTCTCGGGCACTCCTTCGGCCAAGGGAATGTTGCGCGCAAACCGCGTTCCCGCCATTCCCATGCGCGGATGCGCAAGGCAGTTATATGAGCCGTCAGCAGATCGCCAGCGCTCGTAACCAGGATGCCACTCGCCCGGCGATTCGACGCCATAGCCGGTATGATGAAGATTACGCGCGCGGAGCCTGTCACGAAAGGCGGCGATATTGAATGCCGCCATGAGCGTCGGCAGCTGATCCCACCGCACGAAGACGTTGATGATGCGGCAGGCTACGTCGAGAAATCGCTGCAGCCCTGTCGGATGAAATTCGAAACCGTCGTTTTCGCGCGACATCTGCCCCCCGGAGGCAATCCGTTTTTGTCAAACCGTACCGCGCACTTAATGATACTGCGCTCTGCCTGAATGTGAAACGGGCCACACAGGGCCGCTTTTTGGAGATTGACGTCCACGCCTTATTCGTCGCGGCGATTAAATGCCTTGCCGATCGCGTTCATGCGCAATGAGCTCATTCCGCTGCGCTGATCTCTTTCCGGGCGGGATACCGCCTCGTAGCAATTGACGACTCCCTTGTCCCACATTTTTCCGGTGCGATTGTCGAGCATCATCTGCCGGCAGTCCTCGCCTCGCGTCGGGACAATGATGATTGAGCCGGTGTATTGCTCCGCCACGGAAACCGGTGGTCTTGGGGCAGTCGCCTCCTTGCGCAGCGCGGTCCAGCCGCTCGGGTGCCAGTCGTTGGAATAAATGAGAAGCGCGGCACCGAACGCGAGCCAGACAAGCAGCACGTAAGTGCGCGGAATATCGCGCAACATCCAATGACGATGGGACGACTTACGCTCGGCCATGACAACGGCAAGTCTAAGGCGCCATCGTTAAGAGATTGTTCTGGCTTGCACACGCAGTGCAGCACGCCAAAAAACACGCGAATGTCCAGGCAATAATCGCGGGAAACGGATGCTGGCCGATCCACTTGCCGGATGCAAGTGCCCCCGCGTAACGTCGCGCCCGCGCTAACCGGGAAGGGTGTAATTTATGCAACGTTTAATCACGTCAGTTTTTGGAACGGCTCTTGTGACGGCTGGAATGTTGCTCGTTCAGGCCGCCGGCGCCTGGGCTGCCGACTATCCGACCCGGCCGCCTCGTATTATCGTCGGCTATCCGGCCGGCGGCTCGACTGACATCGTGGCGCGGTTGATCGGCGACTGGCTGAGCAAGCGGCTCGGTCAGCAGTTCATCGTCGAAAACCGTCCCGGCGCCGGCAACAACCTCGCGACGGAAGCGGTCACCAAGGCGGCGCCCGACGGCTACACGCTGCTTCTTGTCAATCCGGCCAATACTATCAACGCGTCGCTCTACAAACATCTCAACTTCGTGTTCCTGCGCGACATCGATCCGGTCGCGGGCGTGATCCGCGTGCCGAACGTGATGGAGGTGCATCCATCGGTGCCGGCGAAAACCGTCGCAGAGCTCATTGCATACGTGAAAGCCAATCCTGAAAAGGTCAACGTGGCCTCGTCGGGCAATGGCACATCGATCCATCTCTCCGGCGAGCTGTTCAAGATGATGACCGGAACGAAGATGACGCATGTGCCATACAAGGGCTCGGCGCCGATGCTGACCGATCTGCTCGGCGGACAGGTGCAGGTGACGTTCGACAACCTGCCGTCCTCGATAAACCATATCAAGGCCGGCACGTTGCGGGCATTGGCGGTCACCACTGCCGCTCGCTCACCTGAGTTGCCTGATGTTCCGACCGTCGCCGAAACGGTGCCAGGCTATGAAGCGAGTGCCTTCTTCGGCTTCGGCGTGCCCAAGGGCACTCCGAAGGAAATCGTCGATCTCCTCAACAAGGAGATCAACCTCGCGCTCAAAGATCCGGGCATTCAGGCAAAGCTGAAAGAGCTGGGTGGGATCATCATCGCCGGCTCGCCAGCCGATTTCGGCAAGCTTGTCGCGGATGAAACCGCCAAATGGGAAAAAGTGGTTCACGCTGCCAATCTGTCGGTCAACTAGCCCGCGTCATCAGCAAATCGCCGGTTTCAATTGGTGTGGCAATGCCTCCAAGTGCCGCTTTTAAAGCCGTCAGTCCTGCGCGCGCGAGGACTTGTGCAAGGCCGCCGCCGCCGCGTACGCTTGGCGCCGGGTAACGAAACTCGCCACCCAAAACAAACAGCAAGAGCCCGCGTGATCGCAGGGCGTCTGGAGGGAAGCGCCATGAAAACATCAACGAAAGTGCTCGGCCTTGCCTTGGGCATGGCTCTGGCGGCGGCTGTACCTGCCACCGCTGCAGAACTGAAGATGATGACCGGCCCGCAGGGAGGATCGTGGATTCCTCTTGGCGGCCAGCTCAAGGACCTGTGGGAGAAAGCCGTCCCCGGCCTCGCCGTGCAGCAATCGCCCGGCGCGGGGATCGCCAATGTGCGAGCGGTCGAGGAAGGCAAGGCCGATATCGGCTTCTCGAATTCGATTTCGGCGGTTGACGCCATCGCAGGCAAAGCGCCGTTCAACAAGCCGCACAGCAATGTCTGCAATGTCGCGACGCTCTATCCGCAGTACTACCAGTTCGTCGTCAATGCGGACGCCGGTGTGAACAAGATCGGCGACCTCAAGGGCAAGAGCATCACCACCCAGCAGAAGGGCAACACCGGCGAATTGATCACGCGCCAACTGCTCGAGGTCAATGGGCTCAGCTACAACGACGTCAAGGTGAGCTTCGTCGGGTACACCGACTCGGTGAACCAGATGAAGGACGGCCATGCCGTCGCATTCGGTCTCAATACGCAAGTGCCGGCCGGCGCCATCATGGATCTCGCGGCCGCGCGCGACGTCAAGCTGATCGACCAGTCCGACAGCTACGAGAAGATGAAGCAGATCAATCCCGGTTACAAACTGATCACCATCCCGAAAGGAAGCTACCCGAAGCAGGATCAGGACGTGAAGGTGATCGGCTTCTATACGCACATCGTTGTGTCGTGCAAATTGCCGGCTGACGAAGTGTATACGATGACCAAAACGGTCGCGGCCAACACCAAGACGCTGGCAACCGTCGCCAAGGATATCGCCAAGCTGCAGACGGCCGAGATGGGTGCCGACATCGGCGTGCCGTTCCATCCCGGAGCCGCGAAATTCTACAAGGAAGTCGGCCTGACGGTACCGACCCACTAATCAATGGGGGCGCGGGCGAGGGGCGCTCGCGCCATCATTTTATTCGGCGCGAATTGAGGGGCAAACAGCATGGCCATCAAGGTCGATCTGTCCTACGGCAGCCTGTTCCGCCTGACCGTGACGGTGATTTCCGTAGCGATGGTGATTTATCACGTCTGGGCCATCGCATTTGGTTCGCCGGAAGCGTTCCATTTCCGCGGTACACATCTGCTGTTTGCGTTGACGCTGGTGTTCCTGCTTTATCGCCGGTCGGGTGAGGCTGAAGGGCTACCGACACCACTCGACTATGTCCTGCTCGTCCTCGGAGCCGCGCCGATCCTCTACCTGTTCGTCAACTTCAACTACGTCATTGACCGCATTTTCTATGTCGACGAGCTCAGCTGGTCGGACATGACGATGGGCGTGCTGCTCACCGTACTTGTGCTTGAGGCAACGCGCCGGGTGATCGGCCTCGCCTTACCGATCACCGCCGTGGTGTTCCTGCTCTATGCGTTCGTTATTGCGCGGGTCACGCCGCAGAACATGGTCGACCAGTTGTACATGACGGTGGAAGGCATTTTCGGAATTCCGCTGGCCGTATCGGCCGCCTACGTGATGATTTTCGTGCTGTTTGGCTCGTTCATGGAACGGACCGGCACCGGCCAGCTGTTCATGGATTTCGCGATGAGCCTGACCGGCCATACCGCCGGCGGCCCCGGCAAGGTGTCCTGCGTGTCGTCGGCGTTGTTCGGCACAATTTCAGGCAGTGCGGTTGCCAACGTTATGGTCGACGGGCCGATCACAATCCCGCTGATGAAGCGCTCCGGCTTCCCACCGCATTTCGCGGCGGGCGTCGAGGCGGTGGCTTCCACCGGCGGCCAGCTGATGCCACCGATCATGGGCGCCGCCGCGTTCGTCATGGCTGAGTTTCTCGGCGTGTCCTACGCGCAAGTGGTCATCTGGGCGATCATTCCGTCGGTGCTCTATTACGTCGCCTGTTTTGCGGCGGTGCATTTCGAGGCCAAGCGGCGCGGCCTGGTCGGCGTGCCGCGCAGCGAACTGCCGAAACTCGGGCAGGTCATGCGTGAGCGCGGTCATTTGTTCTTGCCGGTGGTGGCCATTCTGGTGGTGATGTATTCGGGCTATAGCGCGCCGCTTGCTGCGCTCGCCGGCGTGCTGGCCTGCTTCCCGGTCGCGGCCCTGCGTAAGTCCACCCGCCACTACGTCACTTTCGAGAATGTCATCGCTGCCTGCGTCGATGGCGCGCGCAATGCACTGCCCGTCGCGCTTGCGTGCGCCGCCGCCGGGGTGGTTATCGCAGTTGTGACATTGACGGGGCTCGGCATCGTTTTCACGCAATACGTCGTACACCTGTCGCAGAACTTTTTGCTGCTCGCGCTGATTTTTACGATGATCGCCGGCATCGTGCTCGGCATGGGCATGCCCACCACGCCAGCTTACATCATTATGACTGCTCTGCTCGTTCCGGCCATCGTTAAATTCGGAGTGCCGATACCCGCCGCGCACATGTTCGCCTTCTATTTTGCAATACTTTCGGCGATCACGCCGCCCGTTGCGCTTGCAGTTTACGCCGCCGCGGGTCTTGCCAAATCCGACCTATGGGCAACAGGCTGGGCGGCAGTGCGTATTGCGGCGACCAGCTTCATCGTGCCGTTCATGTTTGTTTACGCGCCGGAGCTCCTGATGATCGGAGAGTGGCCGAGCATCATATGGGCAAGCCTTTCTGCCACCATAGGGGTCTTGCTCTTTTCGGCGGGCTTGCATGGATATTTCATCACTCATTCGGCGCACTGGCAAAGCGCTCTTCTTGTGGTCGCTGGGCTATTGCTGATTGATCCGCATTTCTCTACTGATGTCGTCGGTGCTGGTCTCGCCGCCGTTGTGGTTGCTAGTCAGCTTGCTGCCCGGCGTGCACACACCAAAATTTCCAGGCCCGAGATCGCGGTGGAATGAACGCACGTAAACGTCCCGAAGATCTGCGCAGCCATCGCTGGCTCGGCGTCAACGACCTGCGCGCCTTCGGGCATCGCTCGCGCCTGCGCCAGGGCGGCTTCGATGCCGCCGATTTTCGCGGCAAGCCGGTGATCGGTATCGTCAATACCTGGAGCGATATCAACTTCTGTCACACACACTTGCGCGACCGCGCCGATGACGTGAAGCGCGGCGTGCTGCAGGCCGGCGGCTTTCCGATCGAGCTTCCGGCGATGTCGCTGTCCGAGCCCTTCGTGAAGCCCTCGACGATGCTCTACCGCAATCTCCTCGCGATGGAGACGGAAGAGTTGTTGCGTAGCCACCCCATCGACGGCGCCGTGCTGATGGGGGGCTGCGACAAGACCACGCCGGCCCTGATCATGGGCGCGGTCAGCATGGGCCTGCCCGCGATCTATGTGCCCGCCGGTCCCCAACTGCGCGGCAACTGGCGCGGCCAGGAGCTCGGCTCGGGATCCGATGCCTGGAAATACTGGGACGAGAAGCGCGCGGGCCGCATCAGCGAAGCTGATTGGGCCGAGCTTGAGGGCGGCATCGCACGTTCCTTCGGCACCTGCATGGTGATGGGCACGGCGGCTACGATGATGGCGATTACCGAGGCTTTAGGGTTTACGCTGCCGGGCGCTTCTTCGATTCCCGCGGCCGACGCGGCGCATCCGCGCATGTGCGCCGCCGCCGGCCGTCGCATTGTCGAGATGGTCTGGGAGGATCTGACGCCGGAGAAAATCCTGACATCGCCGGCCTTCGACAACGCCATCCGTGTCCACATGGCGATGGGCGGCTCGACCAATGCTATTATTCACGTCGTGGCGATGGCGCGCCGCGCCGGCCTCAAGCTCGACATGAATCGCTTCGACGAGATCTCACGCGAGATTCCCGTGCTCGCCAATGTGCGGCCGTCCGGAAAATTCCTGATGGAAGATTTCTTCTATGCCGGCGGATTGCGCGCATTGATGGGCGAATTGAAGAGCGCGCTTGATCTGTCGTGCCTGACTGTGACCGGAAAAAGCATTGGCGACAACATCGCCGGCGCCGAAGTCTACAAGCGCGACGTGATCCACCCGCTCGGCGATCCGGTGTCGCGCGAGGGCGCCACCGCCGTGCTCACCGGAAATCTGGCGCCGCGCGGCTGCGTCATGAAGCCGTCCGCGGCCGAAAAACGGTTGCTCAAGCACCGCGGCAAGGTGATCGCCTTTGAGGACTACAACCACATGGCGCGTGAGGTCGAACGCGACGACCTCGACGTGACGCCCGACCACATTCTCGTGCTCAAAAACGGGGGTCCGAAGGGCGGGCCGGGCATGCCGGAGTGGGGCATGCTGCCGATCCCGAAAAAGCTGGTGAAGCAGGGCATTAGAGACATGCTGCGCATTTCCGACGCGCGCATGAGCGGCACCAGCTACGGCGCCTGTATTCTTCATGTCGCACCGGAGAGCTTCGTCGGCGGGCCGCTCGCTTTCGTGAAGACCGGCGACGAGATCGAGGTCGACGTGCCGGCGCGCCGCATCCATCTCCATGTGTCGGACGAAGAAATCGCCCGCCGCCGCGCCAGCTGGACACAGCCTGCGCCGCGCTATCCGCGCGGCTATGGCGCGCTCTATTCGGAGCACATCGGGCAAGCCGACGAGGGCTGCGATTTTGATTTTCTTGCCCCGCTCGGGCCGATTCCCGAGCCGGAGATTCACTGAAAAATCGGTTGGAATTTGCGGCATGACGTGCTCATAAGCACGAGCCCATGAACGACGACATTCCCTTCGACAAAAATCTCGAGCTTGCGCCGGACGTGGTCGACGAGCCGGTGCCGGGCGTGCGACGAGTTATGGCCAACAACCCGGGTCCATTCACCTTCAAGGGAACCGTGAGCTATATCCTCGGGCGCGGGAAAGTCGCGATTGTCGATCCGGGCCCCGACGATCCGGCGCATGTCGGTGCTCTGCTTGACGCCGTGCGCGGCGAGACGGTGACGCACATTTTCGTCACCCATACCCACCGCGATCATTCACCGGCCGTGCCGGCCATCAAGGCGGCAACGGGTGCCACCGTCTATGCGGAAGGTCCGCATCGTGCGGCACGGCCCCTCCATATCGGCGAGCTCAATCCGCTCGATGCCAGCGCCGACCACGATTTCCGTCCTGACGTTGCGCTTAAGGACGGCGAGCACGTCGGCGGCGACGGTTGGACCGTCGAGGCGGTGACGACGCCGGGCCATACCGCCAATCACATGGCCTATGCCGTCAAGGAGAAGAACTTGATGTTCGCTGGCGATCACGTGATGGCCTGGGCGACTTCGATCGTCGCGCCGCCGGACGGCGCCATGAGCGACTACATGGCCTCGCTGCACAAGCTCGCGCGGCGCAAGGAGACGGTCTATTTTCCGGGTCATGGCCCGGCGATCGCCGACGCGCCACGCTTCGTCAACTACTACATCCTGCATCGCAGGGCGCGCGAAGATTCGATTTTGCACCGCCTGTCAAAGGGCGCGACCGACATTCCCACCATCGTGCGCGCGATTTATATCGGCATCGACCCGCGCCTCACCGGCGCTGCCGGTCTATCGGTACTTGCGCATCTGGAGGATCTGGTCGCGCGTGGCGTTGTCGCAACCGATGGTCAGCCGGCGATTGACGGCGTCTACCGATTGGCCGGCTGACGCTTGTCGGGCTGGCGGCCCTTCTGCGAAGGAGGCGTCTTCACCTGTGGGGGCTGGCGTGGTTCCGGCGCCGAGCTCACGACGTCGTCGATATCCTCGAGCAGGCTGCGAATGCGCGAGGCATTGGCGCCAAGGTCGTGCGTGCCGACGCGCGATGCCGAACGCACATCAACGCGCGCACCTTGGTTCATCGGCGTTATGCGGATTACGACGTCGTCGCGGAATCCCATGATCGGGCTGCGCGCCGTCGCCTCGATCACACCGTCGCGGCGCGCAAGTGTGGGGGCGCGTGAATCACCGATCGCCCACTTTCGCTTGGTCACGAGCGCGAGCGCGGCGTCATAGGCCATCCGCGACGGCACTTCGAGATCGAGCGGCGCAATATCGGGATAGCCTGCGCGCTGCAGTACGGCAGTTGCTGCTCCAGGATAATTGATACGATCGCGCGGGCGCTGGCGCGCCAGTGCATCGAAGCGCGGCGGATTAGAAGTGTCGGTGCTGATGTCGGTAATCGCCGGCAGCCTCAGCGCGCGCACGCCGAGATAGGCAGGGTAGGCGAGCAGAGAAATACCGATGAACAGAGCGAGCAACGCCCGTCCGAGGCCGGCATAGCCCTGCCGCCAGATCACGACGAAGGCGCCGAAGGCGAACAGGATCGCAATGCCGGCGAGGACCAGGGCGGCCCCGAACGTCGCGAGCGCCGGTACGATCTCCAGGAGCTGCGAGCGCACGATGATGATCGACAGCGCTGCCACCGCCAGCGCGAAAAAGGCGATCCGCGCGGCCCAGGCGGCGGTTTTCGACATCGGCAGCTCATGCAAGGAACGGCGCGACATGCCTATGACCCGCAGATTTTCTTGAGCGCCGACCACTCTGCCGGATCGAGGAAAGCGGAAGGCGCCTGGGCGGCAGCCAGTCTATTGATTGCTGCGACGCGCGCCTTGGTTTCCGGATGATCCAGCAGAATTTTCATGCCGGGCTCGGTGGCGCCACCGATTTTGTCGAGGATCACTGCAAGCGCGCGTGCATCGCCTCCTGCCTTGTTCATGAGACCGGCGCCATAAGCATCGGCGGCCGTTTCGGCCTCGCGCGTATAGCTCGATTGCAGTATGGATTTTGCCGCAATCACGACGGCCCCCCCGCCGACGAAGTCGCCAAGCAGCATACCGAACAAAAAAGACAGGCCGGCGCCCTGCAGCATTGCCTTGGTGCCGTCCCGGTGAGCGACATGGCCGATTTCGTGCGCGATCACCCCGGCGAGCTCATCTGCGGTGCCGGCTTTGTCGATCAGTCCGCGGAAAACATAGACCTGTCCGCCTGGCAACGCGATGGCGTTGGCCTCGTCGCGCCGCACCACTTCGGTGCGCAAGGCGAACGGCAAAGCGGCGGCTGCCTCGAGCCGGCGTACGATCTTTTCGAGAGCTGCACGCCCCGGCGCCTCCGTTGCGGCCTTACCGCAATCGAAGGATGCACCCGAGTGGCGCGGGTCAAGCATGCCGCGGATCTGCATGTCGACGGCGTCGCCAAGCTTGCGCTCGACCGCGGCCGGCAGAAGCGGCGTCAGGCGCTCGGCAATGGCCGGCACGCCGAACCAGGCGACCAGAAGGAGAGATGCGGTGGCGCCGATACTCCAGGCGATCACGTTCAGGCGCTGGCGGCGCTGCACCGCGCCGGTACGGTCGACCAGGGCGGCGCGGGCGTCGATTTCGGCGGCAAAGGCCTTATCGGAAATTTCCAGTCGTTCCAGAATCGGGCTGTTAAGGCGTCCAAGGCGCAGAAGGCTATCCGGCGCAGACAGTTCCTCCAGTTCGCTATAAGGCCACTCGCTGAGTGCGCGGCCATCATGGCTGGAGATATGAAGGGAAGCCGGTTTGAGAACGACGAGCACCTCATGCCGCGCGCTGGTCACGCCGTCGAAATAAACGCCGGCGCCGGATGCCATGGGGGCGTTCATCAATAACTACCCACATTGAGGGCATCGGCGAGACCTTCGCCGATCGCCGAGCTTGGTTGCCCGGTGGCCTTGACGTTCTCGAGCGCCGAAAGGCCGGACAATTGCAGTGATTCCATGCCCAGCTGCCACAGGGACAATAATACTGTGGCGCGATAGATGGTCGAATAGCCGAGCGCGGCGATCACGTAGCCAATCAATGCCGCAAGCGTTCCCGCGATTTCGCCGGCAGTGCCCATTTTCCCGATATTGGTCGCAGCCCCGATCATCCCAAGCACGATTGCCGCAACGATACCCATCGCCATGCTGAACAGGATTGCGTATCCGACGAAACGGGCATAGGCGCCGTATACATTACGCATGCGCAGGCGCGACTTTATTTCAATTGTACCGAAGCGCAGCCCGGACGACCACCAGCGCATAACGACGGCCTGGAATGCCGGATAAAGCAGGGCGGCCATGGTCACGCTGATCGCGCTCATCAACATGCCGACGACGATGGCGCCTCCGAGGTTGGGATTGCCGCCTTCGATCTTGCTCATCATGTCGTCGCCGCCTTGTGCAAGCACGTCGGCAAGCGCAGCCCAGTCGACAGTGCTGGCGAAGACAACGGCGGCAAATGCGAGCGGGCCGATCACGAGAAGCCACATGAGGAAGCCGCGCAGCAGCAGCGGCAAGGCGGATGCCTCGAAGCGCCCGGCGAGATCGCCATAGTAAGTGTGGCGCATTTTGTAGCGCTCGAGGCTTGTGACCTGGAACGGGTAGGCGAGGCCGAAGGTGAGGGCGGTGACAGCCCACCACCCAACCGCGCGGAAGGCGAAGGCCCACGCCGAGCCCCCCTGATGAAAGCGCAGGCCGCGGTAGATCGTGCGCGTCAGCCGGTAGCGCCGCGCGCGGTAGATCGCGTATTGACCGAGGACTGCGAGCGCCGCAAAGCCGGTCACACCCGACAATTTTCCGATCATGCCGAGGTCGAGAGCGGCCAGGAAAATTCCGGCATAGACCGGAATTAGGATGGCAATCGCGATCAGGAAGCCGAGCAGGAGCTCGAGCGCCGTGCCCGTATATTCGAGCGGTTCGCCGGCAATCTCGGTGTTCGACCAGAGGAAACGTCGCACATCGGTGGCCAGCCAGAAACGGTAGATACCGAGCGTGAACATCAGCAGCACCGCGCCCCGGATGAGCAGCCGCCAATAGGATCGGCGCTGCCCCAGGAATCGCACGCCGCCGCCCGTCGCGATTCCGCCCACACCAACGCTCATTGGCCAGCAGGGATAATGGGTGGCGCAAGACCGCGCAATGTCGCTACCGCCGGGCCTGATTTCATATTGTGCATCGGATATCTGTGCGCGGCTGCGGGTCGGTTGGGTCCACGGTCCCTGATGCACATGCAAGGTGCTTCCGGTGCCGGCCGGATCGTCGTTTCGGCCGCAACTCTTCGGCCCTTTCGCGTGGTGGAGGGGTACCGGTTACTGCATGCGATTCCGGTGTGGCACTGCGGCACTTTCGACATGGCCGACAACAAATCGCAGTTTTTGTGACGGCCATCACAGTCACGATTAACCATCCCGCGGAACAACCATACCGCGAAGGTTAATGATTGCTTAATGTGCCTTGGCGGGGGCAGAAGCGCTGTCTGGATGGGACAGGCTGGTCAATGAAAACGGGAAATAGTTTGCGTCCGGCTGTGCCAAAGACGGTTACGCCTTTGGGGCGTTTGGCTCAGGCCACGGATCCGAAAACTCCGACGCAGCTGGAACTTTGGTCCAACAGCAATCTCGCGACTGCGCGCGTGCAGGATGCGGTTGCGCGCGCCCGCGTCGACTTTAGCGCCGAACTCGCCGGCGCAAGGTTCAACGAGCTCGATCTGACCGTCAGCGAAGAAGCCATTTGGTGCTACATGCGGCCGGACGGGCCGCCGAGCTTCACGCCGACTCTGTTGCATGAACTGATCTCAATGCGGCGGCTTCTGCAGCGCCTGTTCGCCGGCCTGCGCCCTGGCGAGGCCGCGCCGGTGAAATATTTTGTCGGCGGTTCACGCATCCCGGGGATGTACAATCTCGGCGGCGATCTCAATTTCTTCATCAAGAGCATTCGCGCGCGCGACGTCGAAGCGCTGCGCAGCTACGCGCACGATTGTGTCGACGTCGCCTATCACATGATGATGGGATTCCATCTGCCGGTAATCACCATCGCACTCGTGCAGGGCGATGCGCTGGGCGGCGGATTCGAAGGCGCTCTGTCGTTCAACGTGCTGGTCGCGGAAAAACGAGCGAAGTTCGGCTTGCCGGAAATCCTGTTCAATCTGTTTCCGGGTATGGGCGCGTTCAGTTTCCTGTCGCGCAAGTTGGATGTGACGCGCGCGCATAAGATGATTCTGAGCGGCCGCGTCTTCAGCGCGCCGGAGCTTTACGAGATGGGGCTGATCGATATCCTGGCCGAGGATGGGCGCGGGGAGGAGGCTGTCCGGGACTATATCTTGCACAATCGCCGCCACCATGCTGTGCACCGTCGCGTGCGCGAAGTCGGTATGCGCGTCAATCCGTTGTCACTCGATGAATTGCGCGATGTGACCGACATCTGGGCTGAGCACGCCATGAAGCTTCAGGAGACGGATCTGCGCAACATGGAGCGGCTTGCCAGCGCGCAATTGCGCCGCGTGCAACGCGTCAATTCGTAGACACGCTGTCGTTCGTCAGGCTGCTTCGGTACGACCCGAGAGCCGCCCGCGCAACGCCATGCGTACGCGCTCGAACTCCTCATTCAACTTCTTGAGGTGACCTTCGCCACGGATCGAAAAATCCTCGGGCGCGATATGGCGCCATCCCAGGCACATTTCGTAAATGCCGCGCGCGCCGATATTGGCTGCGGCGCTGCGCAGGGCGTGCAACTGCTCTCGGAACGCAGTGAGGTCGCCTAAGGCTGCGGCTTCGGCAAGCGCGTCGAGGACTTCGCTGCCATCTTTGATGAATTGCGACGCCAGCTCGTCGACGAAGTCCTTGCCACCGAGCTCCTCGAGCGCATTCAGAGTCTGAACGTCGACTGCTGAAGTCGTGGCCGCGCGCAGGCGCGGCCGCGCCGCCGGATAGTTGGCGATCTCGGCGCTGCTCGCCATCTCTTGCGCGGGCTTGCCTTCGTCGGGCACGAGCGTTGCGATGATCTCGAGCAGACGATTGGGCTCGATCGGCTTGGTAATGCAGGCATCCATGCCCGCCTCTTCGCAGCGGCGCGCCACTTCTTCGGTCGCGTCCGCCGTGAGCGCCACGACCGGCACGTGCGGCCTGCCAAGCGCGGCGAAACGATAGAGCTTGGTCGCCTCGATGCCGTTCATGACCGGCATGTTGACGTCCATCAGCACCAGGTCGAATTCCTGCATTTCCAGCATGTCGAGCGCCGCTTCGCCGTTGTCGACAAGCGTGACGCGATGGCCGGCCCGGTCGAGGATCTTGGCGATTACGATCTGGTTGGTGCGCTTGTCTTCGGCGACCAGGATCGAGAGCGACCTCTCCGCGGGGACGATTTCAATGCTGCGGGATTCCTCAGACCGGTCACCGGCCATGTTGCCGCGCGCAATCCGCAAGGCAGCAGCAAGCTTTGTGGGATCAACCGGCTCGACCAGCGTGGTAACGAAACGGCTGCGCGTGACTGACGCTGGCAGCCCTGCGACCGGCTCATCCGTTACCAGGATCAGCGCCGGCGCGTACCCGAGGTTATCACCTGCGATGCGCCGGAACGTCACCTCGTCCGTGTTCGCACAGGCCTGCCGGCGAATGATCGCGATCGGCCGACGCACACCGTCGGCACGCAGCGAAGCAAGCGCAGCGGCCGCTTCGTCCATATCCGCAACCGCCTTTGCGATCGGCAGGCAGCCGCTCACGACCTTGCGGAGATTTTCATCCCCACCGACCAGTACGACCGGCGTCGGTGCCATATGGGGCTGCGTCTGATCCTGCGCCTGGATTTTGAAGTCGATCTCGAGCCAGAACGTGCTGCCCTTTTCGGGGGCGCTCTCGACGCCAATCGTGCCGCCCTGCAACTCCACGAGCTGCTTGGCGATGGCAAGACCAAGGCCGGTTCCGCCAAACCTGTCGATGATCGTCTCATCGGCCTGGGTGAAGCGATCGAAGATACGCCTCTGGGCGTCAGGACTGATGCCGATGCCGGTGTCGGTAACCTCAAACCGCAGCCGTACGCTGTCGGCACCGCATGCCACGGCATCGACCGCGATGTTCACATAACCGCGCTCGGTAAACTTGACGGCGTTGCCGGCAAGATTGGTGAGCACCTCCTCGAGATGATTCTTGTCGCCGACGAGAAGTTGCGGCGTGCGCGCCGTGCAATGGAACGTGATCGCGACGTTTTTGCGCTGCGCTTCCAGCGCAAGCATGCTGCGGATTTCGCTCAGCATGGAGACGAGATCGAAGTCGGCCGCCTTGACCGTGATGCGGCCGGACTCGGCCCGTGAGAAGTCGAGGATCGAGTTGATCAGCGCCAGCAGCTGGTGGCCCGATTTCCCGATCGTCTCAGACATCTCCTCCTGCTCGGAGTCGAGCTTGGTTTTGCCCAGAAGATCGCTCAGCCCGATGATGGCGTTGAGGGGCGTGCGGAATTCGTGGCTGATGCTTGCAAGGAAGGCGCTCTTTGCACGGTTTGCCTCCTCCGCCTGACGCTTGGCCTGCGAGAGCTTGCGGATCAGGGTCGAGACGTAAAGCGGCAGCAGGATCAGGCCCGCCATCAAGCCGGCAGCCAGTCCGCGGTGTTCGTGCCAGAAAGGTGCGCTGACGATGGCAATTCCGAAGCCGACGACGCTGGTTGCGGTTGCGGCGAACAGATACGGCACGCCGAAGCGGAAACCGTTTCCAAAAATGGTCCACAGGTAAATCGGATAGAGCGGGGCAAAAGCCTCGCCGCCGACATACATGCCGTAGGAGAACAGGCCGAGATCCGAGACCATGCCGATCAGGCGGCGGCCGACGGAGATGCCCGGGTGGTAGAGAAGATGGACGAAAAGGGAAATTGAAACGATCTCGTAAAGCGCGAAATACACCCACTGCTCGCGCAGCATCTCGGCGGCGTCCGCTCGCCCAAACATCGCAGCGATGATGAGATAAGCGAAAGCAGTACCGCTGAGTGCGAGGCGGTTGACCGTCAGCTCGTGTTCGGAATCCGGGCGGTTGCGCAGCCGGCTTGCGATCCACGAAAGGCGGCTGCGGATGCGCAGACCGGACATTCCGGGCACAAAGGCTTTTCTGAGGAAGCCCGTGTTCATCGTCAGCCTCAAGCGCTGCGTGCCCGCGCGCGATTTTCCTGGACGAAAGCGATCAAATCTTCGGCGCTCATCGGTCCGCCGAAATAGAAGCCCTGGACCTCATCGCAGCCTTCGGCACGCAGCATCGTCGACTGCTGCACCGTCTCGACGCCTTCGGCGACGATCTCAAGGTCCAGGCTGTGCCCGAGGCTTACGATCGCGCGCACGATCGCCGCATCGCTCGGGTTGGTCGCAATGTCGCGCACGAAGCACTGGTCGATTTTCAGCCGGTCGACCGGGAAGTGCTTGACGTAAGCGAGCGTCGAATAGCGGGTGCCGAAATCGTCGATGGAGATACCGACGCCGAGCTCGCGCAGCTGCTTAAGGTCCTTGGAAACGGCATCGGTGTTGTGCATGACGATGCTTTCCGTGAGCTCGAGATCGAGCAGCCACGGATCGAGGCCGGTTTCAGCAAGGACTTTCGCCACCAACAACGGCACGTTCTGCTTGAAGAACTGGATTGACGACAGGTTGACGCCGACGCGGGTCGGCGGATGGCCGCGTTGCTGCCAGAGCCTCGCCTGCCGGCAGGCTTCGCGTAGCGCCCATTCGTTGATCGGAATGATGAGGCCGTTTTCTTCCGCACGCGCGAGGAATTCGCTCGGGCCGACGAGGCCGTGCCCCGGCCGCTGCCAGCGCAGAAGCGCCTCGGCGCCAGTAACGCGCCCGGTGCGCAACGCGATTTGCGGTTGGTAGTGCATGACGAACTGGTTCTTGTCGATCGCGATGCGGAGATCGGAGTCGAGGATCAGACTTGCTCGGGCGCGCCGGTCCATGTCGGAGGCATAGAACCGGAAGACCTTGCCGCCATCGTGCTTTGCCCGGTACATCGCCAGGTCGCTGTTGCGCAAGAGCTCCTGCACATCGGTGCCGTCGGTCGGGTGCACGGTGATACCGATGCTCGCGCTGAGCGTGACCTGCTCGCCGGCGTGCGACCAGGGCTTGTTGACCGCGTCCAGAATGCGGTTGGCCATATCAACAGCGTCTTCGTTGCGCGAGACGCGCGTCTGCAGGACCGCGAATTCGTCACCGCCGAGGCGGGCGACCGTGTCGGTGTCACGCACGACCGAGCGCAATCGGTTGGCGACCTCGACGAGGAATTGGTCGCCGACCTGGTGACCCAGTCCGTCGTTGATGTCTTTGAAGCCGTCGAGATCGATGAGGTGGAGCGCAAACGGGCTGTCGCCGCGGCGCGTTCGGGCGATCTCACGGCGCAAGCGGTCGGACAGCAGCGCGCGGTTCGCCAGGTTTGTCAGGACGTCGTGGTGCGCCATGTAGAAGAGGTGGTTTTCCGCACGCTTGCGGTCGGTGATGTCGAGCGAGGAGGTGAGCACACCGACCACGGCGTTCGAGCAGTCGCGCAACGGCGTTTTCGTGGTGAGGAAGACGCGCTTGGTACCGTTGCAGTCGACGATGTCCTCTTCGAAGCTGGGCAGCATGGCTTGTGTGCTAATGACCTTGCGATCGAGGGCCTTGCTGCGCGCGGCATGATCTTCGCCGAAAACGGGACGCATATCGAAGCCGACGGCTTCGGTTGGGCCGATGCCGGCAAGCGAGGCCAGATAGGCATTCATGAACAGCACGCGCCCCTGGCTGTCGGTCGCGCTGATCATGGCCGGAACGGTGTCGATGACCTGCGCCAGCCGCTCGCTCGAATCGCGCAATGCTTCCTCGCGCGAACGCTCTGAATCCTTGAGCTCCTGCGCGAGATTTTCGGCGCGCGCGGCGAGTTGAATCTGCTGCTTGCGCAGCTTCAGAAGATTGCGTGCGCGGGTCACGAACTCCTGGTGATCGACCGGGCTGTTAAGGAAGTCGGTCGCGCCGGCTTCGAGCGCGCGCAACCTAAATTCGCGCTCCTCGTAGACCGTGATCACGATGACAGGGATTTCGCCGCAGTGCGGCAGAGCGCGCAGGCGCCAGATAAATTCCGCGCCGTCCATCGACGGCATTTTGAAATCGGTGACGACCAGGTCAGGCGTATTATGTTCAAGCCAGGCAAGGAGTTCGACGGGATTGCCAAAGCTGTGAACGGTTACGCCAGGCTCGATCGAGCCGGCGAGTTTCGAGAAGATCTTCCGGTTAGTTTCCCGGTCGTCGAGAATTACAATTCGCACCATCGCGTCCCAGGTCTGCTGCGGCCCCGAGCAAAAAACTGCTCCACCGGACAGCGGACCCTACGCAGTCGCTCATTAAGCGATTGGAGGGACATTGCTTCAACTTATAATAAAAAACTTCCTATTAACTGCG
>DATBTA010000289.1:0-2887 GCA_036559505.1 Pseudolabrys sp.
AAGGACTTTACACCCGTATGCACCACCGAGCTCGGCACCATGGCCCGGCTCAAGCCGGAATTTGACAAGCGCAACACAAAAATCATCGGCATATCGGTCGATCCGGTCGACAATCACAAGAAGTGGGCGGTCGACATCAAAGAGGTCGTCGGCTTCGCACCGAACTATCCGATGATCGGCGATCCCGAGCTGAAGATTTCGAAGGCCTACGGCATGTTGCCGGCGAGCACCGGCGGCACCTCGGAAGGCCGCACGCCGGCCGACAACCAGACGGTCCGCAATGTCTTCATCGTCGGCCCGGACAAGAAGATCAAGTTGATCCTGGTCTACCCGATGACGACGGGGCGCAATTTTGACGAGGTGCTGCGTGTCATCGATTCCCTGCAACTGACCGCCAAGCATCGCGTCGCAACGCCCGCGAACTGGAAACAGGGCGAAGACGTGATTATCGCCGGGTCGGTCACCGACGATGAAGCCAAAAAGATCTGGCCTCAGGGCTTTAAGGCGCCACGGCCCTATATCCGCATCGTGCCGCAGCCGCGCGGCTAGCGAACCCGAGATTGCACACAAAGGGCGCGGACGATAACGTCCGCGCCCTTCCTGTTTTATTTCGGCTGGGGGATTGAATGAACGACGCGGCCAACAAGCAACCGCCATTTGCCGAATTTATCGGCCTCAAGATCACGCATGTTTCGCCCGAACGGGTGACCGCAGAACTCGTCGCGCGCGATGACCTCAACAACCGTTTCGGCATCATGCATGGCGGCGCCCTCATGGCGCTCGCCGATAATCTCGGTGGCACGGCGACGACCGCCAATCTGAAGCCTGGTCAATCCACCACCACAGTCGAAAGCAAGACCAATTTTTTCGCGGCGGTGCCGATCGGCGACGTCGCGAAGGCGGAATGCACGCCGCTCCATCGCGGCCGTACCACCATGGTCTGGCAGACGCGCATCACGCGGGGAGATGGCAAGCTTTGCGCGCTGGTGACGCAAACCCAGCTCGTTCTCGAGCGCGGAAAGTAACGATCAGCGGTTCCCCGACTTTGCCGCGCCGCGGTTAGCCAACACAACGCCAACAGCGCAGACCAGCATGCCGAAAACCGACAGCGCGTCGAGCCGTTCGCCGAACAGGCCATAGGCGAACAACGCTGTGACCGCGGGCACCAGATAAAAAAGGCTCGCAAAGCCGGTCGCCGCCGAGCGCCGGATCAGCCAATACATCAGGCCCACCGCTGCAATGGACAGAACCAGGACCAGCCAGGCGAGCGCGAAGATGAGCTCGCCGCTCCAGTGGATCACGCGCGTCTCGAATGCAAAGGCGCCGATCGCGAACAGGATGCCGGCGCCGAAATACTGAACGAGGTTACCCGTGCGCCAGTCGATGCCACCGCAATAACGTTTCTGATAAAGCGTGCCGAGCGTGATCCCGATCAGCGAGAGAAAGCTGGCAAACCAGCCCAGCGGCGAACCCGCCATCACGATGTCCCGGTCATGCAGCACCAGGACGACGCCGATGAGCCCGAGCACGAGGCCGAGCCACTGAATGCGGGTGACCGTCTCGCCCATGAAGCGGTTGGCGATCGTGGATGTGAGAATCGGTTGCAAGCCCGGGATCAGCGCCGATATGCCGGCCGGCACGCCCTGGCTGATCGCAGTGAACACGCCGCCAAGATAGAGCCCATGCACCAAAGCGCCGGCCGCAACGCTATGGGCGATGTCCGGCCGGCTTGGGAAACGCGCACCTCCAACGGCCGCTATCAGCGCCATGAGCACGACGACAAAGACCATGCGCACGGCAAGAAAAGTCAGCGGCTCGATGTAAGGCAGGCCATAGCGGGCGCCTATGAAGCCGGTGCTCCAAAGCAGGACGAAAACGACCGGAGCAGTCGTGATCGCCAGTTGCGTGAAGCGCGATGATTGTGAAGGCACAGATGGGCTTTACAGAGGGCGGGAAAGCGGCACGCCTATACCATTTTTTACGCAGCGTTTCCTTGCCCCATCCTGCCGGATGGGTCCCTATGCACAAGCCGATTGGGGCGGCATCGGGGGCTTCGCAGCCATGAGACTGCTGGTGTTTTATATCGTTTTTGTTGCAATCGGCGAAGCGATCGCTTACGCCGCCGGCCGGACCGTCGAGATTTGGTCCCCGGCGACAAGCCTGCCGGTATTCCTCAGCCTGTTTTTCTTCATGCTATGGGCCGCGTGGCGGCTCGCCGTGAAGGTGCCCTGAGCTCAGGTTCCACAACTCACGCGCTTGTTAGAGGAACCGCAGGCCTAGCCCGCGGGTTTCTTCCATTCGACCCGAGGAAATACGTCGAATGGAAGGAGGACGTCATGACAGACCCGCGCTTTACCGATCCGCGGTATAATGATCCACGAGTGGGTGATCCGGTGCTTCGGCGGGACGACAGTGCTGCCGGCGGAATGTGGGGCTGGATTGCGGGCGTCGCGGTTCTGCTGCTGATCGGTTTTCTGATCATCGCCGGCTGGAACAACAACCCCAACACGGCAAGCAGCGGCTCGTCGCCGACAGCGACCAGCAGCGCACCTATGAGCAGCACGCCGAGCACGACCGGTTCGGGCTCGACGTCGCCGCGACCGGCGACGCCAGCGGCGCCGACGGCTCCGGCCCCGTCGCAGGGCGCCAAATAAATTGAATCAATAATTGACGATAGTCGCTCCGGCGTCCGTTTGGGCGCCGGAGCGGCGGCATGGCGGAGCCAGCGCAACGCCAAACGAAGTGAGTTAGCCCAAGATCGACGAGATGCCGAAGCCGAGGGTCGCGCTGACAACGGCCTCGATTGCCTGAAACTGGATTCCCGTCAATTCGTGGCTGACATAAGGAAATAGCGCCTGGCCGAGCGGCAGCATGAGCGCCGCTACAA
>DATBTA010000290.1:0-4293 GCA_036559505.1 Pseudolabrys sp.
TAACGAGCTGTTATTGCCGCATGGCCGAAACCGCCGGTGAAATCTGGGCGGCATCGGTTACCGGAAGCGAGCAGCGTTCACCGACACAGACGAAGGCCGCGCTTCCTGGTGCGGCCTTCAATTTTTCCTGCGCGGGGTGCGACGACGGCAGGTCGCCCGGGTCCGACGCGCGAAGAACGATGCGGTCGAGATAAGGCAATTTCAGCGCCGCTTTCGCGAGACGAGCAGCGTCAGGACCGGTCACCACGATCTCGGCGGCACGCAGCCGCAGGTCGAGGGCATTGAGCAGCGCGAAATGGCCGAAAAGGTTGCGTTCCGCGCCCGAAAGGATTGTTTCGATCAAGCGATCTGCCCGCGCGCGCCATTTGTCGTCACCGGACAGCACCGCGAGCCTAACGAGGTTTTGCGCGGCTACCGAGTTTGAATTCGGCGTGGCGTCGTCCTGGGTCGAATGCGGCCGCAACACAAGATCATCCGCATCGTCGGAGGAAAGATAATAGACGCCGGTTTCGGGGTCGGCGTAGTGCTTGTCGAAAGAACTCTGCCACGCGAGGGCTTGTTCGAGATAGCCGCGTTCGCCGGTCGCCTCATAAAGCGATAACGCAGCACGGATCATGGTTGCGAAATCGGAAGCGAGTCCGGGGAAGAGCAACTTTCCCTCGCGCCAGGAGTGGCCGAGGCGATCGCCTTTTGTCATTGTTCGCGCAATGAAATCAAACGCGCGCCGCGCCATCGCGAGCCAATCCGGCTCGTCGAGAATGAGCGCTGAGTTGACGAGAGCGGCGATCATCAGCCCGTTCCAGTCGGCGAGCACTTTGTCGTCAAGCCCGGGCCGGATGCGCATGTCGCGTGCCGCGAGCAACTTCGCGCGCAGTCGTGTCAGGCGGGTTTCGTCCTCGGCAGTGCGATCGAGATCAGCGAGGCGGTTAAGGATGTTATGGCCTTCGAAGTTGCCGCCTGGGCCTATGTCGTAGTGGCGAGCAAAATATTGACCGTCCGTTTCAGCGAGATTCTTGATTATTTCATCGTACGACCAGACGTAGAATTTGCCTTCTTCGCCTTCGGAGTCGGCATCAAGCGAGGCAAAAAAAGCACCCGCGCCGCCTGTCATTTCGCGACTGAGCCATCCGACAGTTTCTCGCGCGCGCTGGGCAAACAAAGGAATTTTGCTGTGCTGCCAGGCCAACGACAGCAACTCGAGCAGTTGAGCGTTGTCGTAGAGCATTTTTTCGAAATGCGGGACGAGCCAGCGCTCGTCCACCGAATAGCGGGAGAATCCGCCGCCGAGATGATCATAGATCCCACCCTCGCTCATGCGAGCGAGAGTGTGCTCGACGGTCTCGAAGAAGCGCGCATCGCCGGTGCGCAACCCCGCGCGCCAGAGCATTTCGAGAATTGCGGGCTGGGGAAACTTTGGAGCGCCGCGCAAACCACCATTGACCTGGTCGAACATGTTGCCGACCTGCATGGCAGTCGCATCGAGCTCCTTTAAGCCGATCGTCACCTTGCCCGCCGGTCTCGCCTTCTCGGAGAGTCGGGACAACAGCGCCGAACGGTTCTGCTCGATTCGGTTCGGCTCCTCCCGGAACAGTCGTGCCACTTCGCGCAGAACATCGACGAAAGCTGGCCGGCCGAAGCGCGAATCTTTCGGGAAATATGTACCACCCCAGACCGGCTCCGCTTTTGAGGTCAGGAACATGGTCAAAGGCCAACCACCCTGCTCTCCCAACAGGTGCAATGCATTCATGTAGATCTGATCGATGTCGGGGCGCTCTTCGCGGTCGACCTTGATGTTGATGAACAGTTCGTTCATCACGCGCGCGGTCGCCTCGTCCTCAAATGACTCGTGCGCCATCACATGACACCAGTGGCAGGCGGCGTAGCCAACCGACAGCAGGATCGGCTTATTCGTACGCTTGGCTTCCCTCAGCGCCTCCGGCCCCCAGGTCCACCAGTCGACCGGATTGTGCTTGTGCTGAAGAAGGTAAGGCGACGTCGCCTGAGCAAGGCGATTCACGTGATCGGTACTGTGAGGAAGCGACATTATCCGAACCTAGCGTGATTTGACGCTGGCGGGAAACAGCCTCCGCCTTGGCGCATCGACTATGAACAGCGCGCCCGGTTGAATCGTTCCTGACACGGCGATTACCGTTTCACGGCAATATCGCAAAAGCCCGCGCGGGAAACCCGAGCCCATTGCGGACCTTCGGCCAGGTCACGACGATCAATGCGCCTTTCGGCGGCACCTTATCGAGATTGGCCATGACTTCGATCTGGTAGTGGCCGTGCTGAAGGATGTACGTTTCGGATTCCATCTTGTCGGTCGTGTCGGTGTCGAGCGACTCGTGACCCGTCGCCACGACGCCACGCTGCTCATAGAGAAACTTGATCGTCTCGAATGACCAGGCAGGAAACGGAGCACGCTTGAATCGCTCGGGGTCGGTGTCCCAGTCCTTGTACATGTCGGTTCGCAGCGCCACGAAAGATCCACGCGGGATGCGCCCGCGCCGTTTCTCCCATGCACGCAAATCGGCGACAGAAAATGCGTGGTTTGGATCCTTCTGCAGATAAGGAGTCGCATCCAATACAACGAGTGGCAGGATCATCTGCTTGAGGGGGATTGCATCCATGGTGATCCCTTTTTCGTCGAAATGCGCCGGTGGATCGACGTGGGTGCCGTACTGGCCGACGAATTCGTAGAGCGTTGTGCGAAAGCCGTCTTCCTTGATGGTGTAAGGGCGCTGCGTCTTTGGATCGGCTGCGGGTGTCATTTTCGCCTGGCCGAAGCCGGACCAAACGGGCGATCGCGGGTCGAAGCTGTGCGTGAGATCAACGAAACGCTTTGACGCAATTACGCGGTACGCGCGACCAAGATCGTTGTCTGCCGCCGCCAAAGGTTGGCTGAAGCACGCAACCAGAATCGCCGGGAGGGCCGCGATAAGGCGGAAACTCGGTGTCATGTGGCATCCCCATAGAGATCGTGGATTTGTACGATCATATCGCGGGCGGCGGGATCGCACCTGCGGGATTTTCAGGAGGCGCTGGAAGAGTCGCGCTGCGAGGTTTCACAGCCTGCGCGAACGTTATCGGGGCTTGACCCCTGCCCTGTCTCGGCGCTTCCGTGCGCTGCGATGTCGAATGCAACGCGCGAAACTATTTATGCACTGTCGTCCGGACGTCCGCCGGCTGCCATTGCCGTTGTGCGTATTTCTGGACCGCGTGCCGGCGCTGCGCTCAAGGCCCTCATTGGCAGGATCCCCGATCCGCGCAAAGCTGCGCTCGCACGCGTCCGCGGGCGCGATGGCGAGATTGTCGATCAGGCGCTAGCGCTCTGGTTTCCGGGGCCGCAAAGCGAAACGGGCGAGGACGTCGCAGAGCTTCAGCTGCATGGCGGCCACGCCGTCGTCGCGGCGGTCTTTACGGCACTTGCTCAGATCGACGGTCTGCGACCCGCGGAGGCGGGCGAATTCACGCGCCGTGCCTTTGAGAACGGCAAGCTCGATCTGACTGCGGTGGAAGGCCTTGCCGACCTGGTAATGGCCGAGACGGAGGGTCAACGCCGCCAGGCCTTCCGGCAGATGACGGGATCGCTGAGTGACCGGTCCGAGAACTGGCGGACGCAGCTGATCCAGGCGCTTGCGCTCGTTGAGGCGCGTATCGACTTTTCCGATGAGGCTGATGTGCCGCAGGATCTTGTAACGCCGGCTTTGCAGATTGCCCGGTCGCTCGAAGGCGACATTGCATCGGTGCTTGCAGAGGGCAACCGCGGGGAGCGTCTGCGCGGAGGATTTGTCGTGGCGATTGCCGGGCCGCCGAACGCCGGCAAGTCGACGCTTCTCAATCGTATTGCGAAACGCGAAGCGGCGATCGTGTCGCCCTATGCCGGGACGACCCGCGACGTGATTGAGGTGCATCTTGATCTTGATGGATTACCGGTCACGTTTCTCGATACGGCGGGCATTCGAGAGACTGACGATCCCGTGGAACGTGAAGGCGTTCGCCGCGCGCGCGAACGCGCCGCGGGGGCCGATCTGATTCTTTGGATTGTCGAAGCTGGGGAGACGTCACGGTCTCATGAAGCGGGAAACGGTACGCGGCCCGATGTGGCGGGGATCGCTAGCCGCTCAAGTGATGACGTTGGAAATATTGGGCCCTCTCCTGGTGCCGCCGCTGGTATTACTTCGCGCTCTCTAGGGGGCTGTGAGACGGGCGGCGCCACCCATTTCTCGCCCATTTCGGACGGGTCCACGCCGGTCTGGCTCATCCGAAATAAAATCGATTTGCACCAAGGGG
>DATBTA010000291.1:0-15086 GCA_036559505.1 Pseudolabrys sp.
GGCCGCACGCGAAGCGGCGCTCGCGTTTCTCAAGAAAGCCGGCGCCACCAAACAGCGCCCTCGTCTGCTCGTGCGCATCAATGGCCTCGACACAGGCATGACCGACTCCGATCTCGATGCCATCGTCGCCGGCCGGCCAGACGCCGTTGTCTTTCCCAAAGCCGAAGGAGGGCCGAGCGTCGTTCATCTCGACGCAAAGCTCACCGCCCGTGAAGCCGTCGCTGGCATCCCCGAAGGGCACATCAAAATTCTGGCGCAGGCGGTTGAATCGGCGGCCGGGCTTTTTGCCGCCGGCAATTTTCGCAACGCGAGCCCGCGCCTGATCGGACTGACGTGGGGCCCGGAAGATCTTTCGGCCGAACTGGGCGCGGCGACAAATCGCGACGCGCAGGGAGAATTGACCGAGCCCTATCGTCTCGCCCGCTCAGTGTGCCTCTACGCGGCGGCCGCCGCAAAAGTGCCGGCCATCGAAACGGTCTATGTCGACTTCCGCAATTCGGATGGCCTGCGCCGCGACACCGAAGCCGCGCGGCGCGACGGTTTCACGGGACGCCTTGCCATTCACCCAGCCCAGGTGCCGGTGATCAACGAAGTGTTCACGCCGACTGCTGCGGAGATCGAGAAGGCAAGAGCCGTGGTCGCGGCGTTTGCGGAAAAGCCCGGCGCGGGTGCGGTCGGTATCGATGGCAAGATGTATGATCGCCCGCACCTCGCGCGTGCGCAGGCGCTGCTGGCAAACATAAAAGGCTGAAGGGCTACTTGTAGACCTTCGACGGATCGAAGCGCTTTTCCGCGTCGTGGAATTCAAGCGTGATTCCACCCGCTTTACCCAACGGCACAGCGCGATAGAAGCACGAGCGCCGGCCGGTATGGCAAGCGCCCTCACCCGCCTGCTCGACTTTCAGCCAAAGTGCATCCTGATCACAGTCCACGCGCAATTCGGCGACGCGCTGCGTATGCCCGGACGTCTCGCCTTTTCTCCAGAGGGTCTTGCGTGAGCGGCTGTAGTACCAGGCTTCTCCGCTCGCAACGGTTTTTCTGATGGCCTCTTCGTTCATGTGAGCAACCATCAGCACGTCGCCCGATTTGGCGTCCGTCACGACCACGGTGATCAGCCCGTTCGCGTCGAACTTCGGTGTGAAGGCCAAGCCTTCCTCGATGTCAGCCGGTTTATTCGTCATGGAATACGGGGGCCAATAGTCACGTCATCATGAATTGCCGGGCCAGACCCGGCAACCACTTCGTCCGAGGCTGGATACTAACGCGCTGCTACCGCTGAGCGCCGCGCAACATCGTCATGAAGCGCACCTGCTCGGTGGCATCGTCGCGGAACGCGCCGGCGAAATGCGTCGTCACCGTCAGCGCACCCGGTTTTTCCACGCCACGCAGAGACATGCACATATGCTCGGCTTCGATCATGACCGCAACGCCGCGCGGCTTCAAAATCTCGTTGATGGCAGTCGCAATCTGCGACGTCAGATGCTCCTGCGTCTGCAGGCGGCGCGCGTAGACATCGACCAGCCGGGCGAGCTTTGACAGACCGACAACGCGGTCGACCGGCATATAGGCGACGTGCGCCTTGCCGTAAAACGGCATCATGTGATGTTCGCAATGCGAATTGAAGCCGATGTCGCGCACCAGCACGAAATCGTCATAGCCGCCGGTTTCACTGAATGTGCGGTCGAGAACCTCGACAGGGCACTCGCGATACCCCTGATAGATTTCGTCGTAGGCGCCGACCACGCGCTTTGGCGTCTCGATCAAGCCTTCGCGTGTCGGATCATCGCCCGCATAGGCGATGAGTGTGCGAACGGCGGCTTCCGCCTGCTCGCGCGACGGCCGCGGCTCGACCGGGGCAGGCGCGGCCCGCACGTGATCTGACAGGCTCTGCTTTGGCCACGGCTTAACATTGGTATTCTTTGCGTCCATGACGGGTCTCTCCGTTCGACCGGCGCTCGCCCGTGAAGGCAGTGCCGGATGTGTCACCGGGGTGGCCGCGTCAGTCGTTGCATGGCAGGACGATTTTCGCCCGGCCGTGGCATCTGGACGCCGCATTCCCATTCCAACACGGCTTGCTGCCGTGCCGGCCGCCGAGAACCCCTTCTCGCGCCATCGGGTCAGTCCCTATATATTCTTTTGCACGGCCGAGGCAATCCGCCGGCGTTGGATATGCGGTAGATCACCCATGCTTAACGACGTTTATAACGCCCGAATCCTCGACCTGGCGGGCAACATCCCCCGTTTGGGCCGGCTCCCCGCGCCCGACGCGACGGCGACGGCGCATTCAAAGCTTTGTGGATCCACGGTCACGGTGGACCTGAAAGTCAGCGACGGCGCCGTGAGCGACTTCGCTCATGACGTCAAAGCGTGCGCGCTCGGGCAGGCGTCATCCTCGATCATGGCGCGACACGTGATCGGCGCAAAACCCGCCGAATTGCGTGAATTGCGGGAAACAGTACGAAAGATGCTGAAGGAGAACGGCCCCCCTCCGGCCGGCAAATGGGCCGACATTGCCGTGCTCGAGCCGGTGCGGGATTACAAGGCGCGCCACGCCTCGACCATGCTCACCTTCGATGCCGTGGTGTCCGCCTTGGACCAGATCGCGGCACGGTCGGCCACCAAACGGACGCAGGCCGCCGAGTAGCTACTTCGCTGCAGCCAAACCGCCGGTCTTTGCCCGGGGCAATTCGGCCCGGTCACCGGCTGGCTTACGGCATCCGGCCAACAGACGCGGCAAGTTCTGTGAGGCGCCGGTATTGCCGAGGCGAATTCCGGTAGCGAGTTGGGCGCTTTGCGTCTTGATCACCATCGAGTGGCTGCCCATTGCCGCAAAAGCACCGATCAGCGTTGAAGGAACGCGCGCCGTTGCGTGAGTCAAAAGCTCGTCCGGTGCACTGCGCCGCTCGGTCGAGACGACTTTCAGTACCGCCGAATTGCTGCCGACACGAAGGCTGATCGAGTCAAGCGCCGCGGGAAGCGGCGTCTGGTCTCCGCGATGCCGGCGTTCGACGTAGCTGACGTCGTAGCTGTCAGCACCCGGACTACAAGCCACAACAAGGTCAAAAGAACCGATCTCTTCGCCTTCCAATGTGAGCGGATGACGGCGGGCGAGTGTTGCCACACCCGCACGGTCCACCAGCGACCACCTTTGCTCACTAATGGGGGTCGCCTGCAAACCACTTGTCGCCCGGGAAGCTGGCTGCGGCACGAGCGCGGGCGAAGACGTCGCGACGGTCGCAGCGGCGACCGGGACATCGGCATCTTCCGTCGTCAATTTGGTCTGCCGTAGCTCATCGCGTGTGAGCGCGTGCATCGGCTCCCAGGGCGGAATGCGCAGCGCGACTTCAAGTAAGTCGGCGGATGCACCCATGTCGGCTGTGTAGCGCGCAAGCCGTCCAATATCGCGCTGAACCAAGACCAGATCCTCAGCCGAATAGCCGGCGGCGGTCGGATCTTCGCGGCGATCACCAAGCCAAATCTGATGCACCATAACGCGCGACTCTGCCGGCACGGTCCGGCGCACGCCGCCCAGCAGCACAAAGGCGCACATCGACTCGCAATCAGCTTGTGGCGAGACCGTTACGCGCGGTTGATCCTCACTCTCCGCGGGAAGATCGACAAGGCTGCCGACCGTGGTCGCGAGCTTTAGTTTGCGCAGTTCCCGCCCGAGGGCGATCGCACCGTGCACCGAGCCGCCATCAGAATTCAGGACGACGGTCGCGCCATCGACGTCGTGCTTTTGCGCGAACAGAAGAAAATGACGTGGCGTGTCCGCAGTGATCGCACCGGATGCAGCGATGAAGGTCCTGCAGTTGTTGCCGCAGACTTCGGCGGGCCCTTGCACGCGCATTTCAAAGCGCATCGGCAGCGACCGATCGGACGCGTGGAGAGAAGCCGGCAGCAAAGCCAGTGGCGCCGCCAAAGCGAGCGCAGCGATCAAGACGGATCGGTTCATTCTACCCCTGTCTCGCCACCAAGCCCGTCTTCTGGCGTGGCTTGTCCACGTTCTGGCTGGGCTTTGGCGGCGCTAAATACCCCCGCGCAAGTACGGTCTTAGTGCACTTGCGAGATTCGGGTCTAGTGTAAAAAAGTCGCTATGCCCCCAGAAAGGCGAGAAGTTCCATTGGCTTGGGCTTGGCAATGGAACTTCCGGCGCGAACGGGCCAATCTAAACTTCCACTGGAACTTGAATGGCCTTCAATACGAACCATCAAGCACTTGCCCGGCTGCCGCGACTGGCCGGACGTGGCCTTGTCACGCTCTATCGGGTCACCCTGTTGCCGCTGATCGGTCCCCGTTGCCGGCATTTACCGAGCTGCTCGGAATACGCGGACGAAGCCATTAACCGCTTCGGCCTCTGGGCGGGTGGCTGGATGGCTCTCGCTCGCATCTTGCGATGCCACCCGTGGGGAACGTCGGGGCTCGATTTCGTACCGACCGCCCTGCCCCAGCAGTCCCGCTGGTACCTGCCATGGCGATACGGGCGCTGGCGCCGCGCCCACGATACCCCGCCCGCCTAGTTGCGCGGCGCGATTCGGCTGCTATATCGAGTTCCGAGCTTACCTGCATTCGTAGGCAGCGAGTGAGCACAGGAGACCTTGATGGTCGCGCTGACCTTCCCAGACGGCGCACGCCGCGAATACCCCTCAGGCACAACCGGTCTCGACGTCGCGAAAGGCATCTCGCCCTCTTTGGCCAAACGCACGGTGGCCATGGCGCTCGACGGTACGCTCGCCGACCTCATCGATCCGATCGATCGCGACGCCAGGATCGAATTCATCTCGCGCGAAGATCCGCGCGCACTCGAACTCGTCCGGCACGACGCTGCGCACGTGCTCGCCGAAGCCGTGCAAACGCTCTGGCCCGGAACGCAAGTCACCATCGGCCCGGTAATCGAGAACGGATTCTATTACGACTTCTTCCGCAACCAGCCGTTCACGCCGGAAGACCTGCCGGTCATTGAAAAGAAAATGCGCGAGATCATCGCGCGCGACAAACCCTTTACCAAGGAGGTGTGGACGCGCGAGAAGGCGAAGAAGACTTTCCGCGACATGGGCGAAGCGTTCAAGGTCGAACTGATCGACGCCATCCCCGCGGACCAGCAGATCAAGATCTACAAGCAGGGCGACTGGTTCGACCTCTGCCGCGGCCCGCATATGACCTCGGTCGGCAAGGTCGGCAACGCGTTCAAGCTGATGAAGGTTGCGGGTGCGTACTGGCGCGGCGATTCCAACAATCCGATGCTTACCCGCATTTACGGCACGGCCTTCACGAAGCAGGACGAGCTCGACACCTACCTCCATCAGCTCGAGGAGGCGGAGAAGCGTGACCACCGAAAACTCGGCCGCGAAATGGACCTCTTTCACTTCCAGGAAGAGGGCCCGGGCACGGTGTTCTGGCACGCCAACGGTTGGACGATCTTCCAGGAGATCGTCGCCTATATGCGGCGCCGGCTGAAGGGCGACTACCAGGAAGTCAATGCGCCGCAGCTGCTCGACAAGTCGCTATGGGAGACCTCGGGCCACTGGGGCTGGTTCCGCGAAAACATGTTCCAGGCGACCTCGGCGAGCGACGACACCGAGGATGAACGCGTCTACGCCATCAAGCCGATGAACTGCCCAGGTCATATCCAGATCTTCAAGCACGGTCTCAAATCCTACCGCGATCTGCCTCTGCGACTGGCCGAATTCGGCGCCGTGCACCGGTATGAGCCGTCGGGCGCCCTGCATGGTCTCCTGCGTGTTCGCGGCTTCACGCAGGACGATGCGCACGTGTTCTGCACGGAAGAGCAGATGGCCGACGAATGCCTGAAGATCAACGATCTGATCCTGTCGACTTATGCCGATTTCGGCTTCACCGGCGACCTCACGGTGAAGCTCTCCACGCGCCCGGAAAAACGCGTCGGCTCGGACGAGGCCTGGGATCACGCCGAAAACATCATGCACGACGTGCTCAAACGCATCGAGGCGCAAGGCCATAACCAGCGCATCAAGACAACGATCAACCCCGGCGAAGGCGCTTTCTATGGGCCAAAATTCGAATATGTGCTGCGCGATGCCATCGGCCGCGACTGGCAATGCGGCACAACACAGGTCGATTTCAATTTACCGGAGCGGTTTGAGGCATTTTACATCGCCGCCGACGGCTCAAAGAAGACACCGGTCATGATTCACCGCGCTATTTGCGGATCGATGGAGCGTTTCCTTGGCGTCCTGCTCGAGCACTATGCCGGCCACCTGCCGCTGTGGCTCTCGCCCAAACAGGCTGTAATCGCCACCATTACGTCGGATGCCGACGACTATGCGCACGAGGCAACCATCGCCGCACGCAATCTTGGGCTACGCGTCGACTCCGACCTCCGAAACGAAAAGATCAACTATAAAGTGCGCGAGCATTCCCTCGCCAAAGTCCCTGTCCTGCTCGTGGTCGGCAAGAAGGAGGGTGCCGATCGTACCGTGTCCATCCGCCGTCTCGGGAAAGAGAGCCAGGAGGTGATGCCACTCGATGCGGCACTTAGGTCACTCGCTGACGAAGCGACCCCTCCCGACCTGCGGCGGGTGAAAAAGTGAAGTCCGATCCTGAGGCAGATCGCTCGTTCAGCGCCGGCCGGCCGCGCGCGCGAGTGGCAACGTATCGGCGCTGCCCGGAGGATGATCGAGCATGCGCAGGAAACGGTCAGCCCAGTGGCTGAGATCGTTGCGCACCAGCACTTTGAAGGTGGCGGCATGGCGCTGGCGGCGCTCTTCGAGCGGCATCGATAGGGCGCGATTGATGGCGTTGCCGACCCCTTCCGGATCGTAAGGATTGACCAGCAACGCAGCCGAGCATTCATGCGCGGCGCCTGCAAAACGCGAGAGGATGAGCACGCCCGGATCGTCCGGATTTTGCGCGGCAACGAATTCCTTTGCGACGAGGTTCATGCCGTCGCGCAGGGGCGTCACCAGCCCGGCACGGGCGGCGCGATAGAGCCCTGCGAGAGCCGTTCGGCTGTGCGCCTTGTTGATATAGCGGACCGGGGTCCATGAAGCCTCGCCGTAGGCGCCATTGATGCGGCCAACCGCCTCCCCAACAGCGCGGCCCATGTCGGCATATTCCGGAATGCCGGTCCGGCTACGCGGCGTGATCTGGAGATAGGTGACCTTGCCGCGCCAGTCGGGAAAATTGGCGAGGAAGCGTTCGAACGCGAACATGCGCTCAGGGATCCCTTTGCTGTAGTCGAGCCGGTCGACACCGATGATCATGGCGCGGCCGGAGAGGCTCTCCAGCACCTCACGGACGAAATGCGTTTCAACTGCGCGGCGGGCGAGCCGTGCGAACGCCTCAGTCTCAACACCGACTGGAAAGGTGCCAACCTGCACCACACGATTGCCAAAGTGGAAGCTATTGCCGCTTGCCCACGGCAACCCGCACTCGTTCGCGATGTAGCGCGAGAAATTGGCGGAATCGACCTCGGTCTGAAATCCGACCAGATCGTAGTGGCACAGCGCAGGAATGAGCTGGTCGTGATTTGGCAATGCAGCGAGGATTTCCGGCGGCGGGAATGGAATATGGATGAAGAAGCCGATCTTGTTGCTGTGACCGCGATCGCGCAGCGCCTTGGCCAACGGGATCAAATGATAGTCGTGGACCCAGATCACGTCGTCCGGCTGCAGCAATGATTCAAGCTGCGTGGCGAAGTATTGATTGACCCGGAAATAACCGCCGAGATCACGCCGGGTGAATTCGGCAAGATCGAGCCGGTAGTGCAGGATCGGCCAAAGCACGCGATTGGCGAAGCCGTTGTAGAATTCCTGATAGTCGTCCTTGCTCAGGTCGACGGTCGCGTAAGTTATGTTGTCGTGCGTGACGGATTTGACGGCGCGCGGTGTGTTTTCGGCAACACGGCCGCTCCAGCCAAACCACAGGCCGCCATGCCGCTTGAGTGCCGGCCGAATTGCTACTTCGAGTCCGCCGGCACGTGCCCCTCGATCAGGCACACCGACTCTGTTTGAGACTACGACGAGCCGCGCCAATACCGGTCTCCCCAGCTTCGCGACAGCTTGATTGCCGTCAAGATCAATCCTGACATCGAATAGGTCTGCGGAAAATTCCCCCATAATTTTCCGGTCACAGGGTGCACGTCCTCCGATAAAAGGCCGTACCGATTTCGCATTCGAAGCGCGTCGACGAACATGTCGTGCGCCTCGTCCCGCCGCCCAATTTCCCACAATGCATCGACCAGCCAGAACCGGCAAATCAAAAAAGCCGATTCAGGCAGGCCAAAATCATCAGCAGCGACATACCTCATAACGTGAAAACCGCGCCGAAGTTCAAGTCCGATGGCCTCGACGGTTGCGACGAACCGCGGGTCGTCAGGCGATACCAGACCAAGCTCGGCAAGCAGAAGCGCGCTGGCGTCGAGATCTTCGCTGTCAAATGCGGCCGAAAACGCCTTGCGCTTGGGGTTCCAGGCGCGCTTGAGCACCTCCTCTCCGATGCGTTCCGCAATTCCGCTCCAATGGTTGGCGCGTTCGGGCAGATTGAGATGGTTCGCGATGGCTGCGAGGCGCTGGCAGCCTGCCCAGCACATCGCGGCTGAATGCGTGTGGACGCGCGTGCGTCCACGATACTCCCAGATGCCGGCATCGGGCTTGAGCGCAAGCTTCGCCGCCTGCTCGCCGAGCGGCTCGATCGTATGAAAAAGCGATGCATCGCCCGGCCGAGGCAGCCTGCGGTCGAAGAACATTGGCGTCGCGGCCATGATGATGCTGCCGTAGGCATCATGCTGTTTCTGATTGACGGCCGCGTTTCCGATGCGCACAGGTCCATCACCGCCGTAGCCGCTAAGCGCCGACGCTGTGCGCTCCTCGAGAGAATCCGTATGCACGACGCCGTAGAGCGGCCGCACCTCTTCCAGCCGCCCCGCGGAAACACTCAGGATGTACGATATGAAGTCTTCCATCGTGCGTGTCGCGCCGATGCGGTTCAACGCGCGCACAACGAAGAACGCGTCGCGCATCCAGCAAAAGCGGTAGTCCCAGTTGCGGCCCGATTTCGGCACTTCAGGAATCGAGGTGGTGAGCGCGGCGACGATCGCGCCGGTCTCCTCGTAACTGCACAGCTTGAGCGTGATGCCGGCGCGGATGATCTCGTCCTGCCAGTCGATCGAGAAGGCAAGCCGCCTCACCCACTCGAGCCAGTAATCGCGGGTGCGCTCGCAAAAATCGCGACAGGTCGTTTCGAGCGAGCCCTCGAATGGCTCGTCCGTGCCGAAGACCATGTGCACCGGCCGCGTCAAAATGAATGAAGCTTCGTTCTCAACATAAGCGAGCGGAGCGTCGGTCGTCAGCCGCACCGGCACGTCGTCACGCCAGTAGCGGATGTGATTGCTGCCTGACGATCGCGATGCAACCGGTTCGCCGTAGCGATGCGTCGTGCGAAAACGGATGGTGACGCGCGGCATGCCTCCGATCGGCTCGATGATGCGGATGATCTGCGGCGGACGGAACGTGCGTCCGAAAATCTGGAAGCGCGGCGCGAAGTCGGTGACCCGCACTCCGGCGCCCTTGTCGTCGATCAATTCGGTCACCACGATCGCGGTGTTGCGGACGTAGTTCGAGCGAACCTCGACCTGACCTTCGAGGACGACGTCGGTGAAGCCCTTGTCCTCGGCCCCGGAAAGCAAGCGGCAAAACACAGGATCGCCGTCATAACGCGGCAGGCACCACCACACGATCCGCGACGAGGGTTCGAGCAATGCGGCGGTGCGGCCATTCCCGATGACCGCAAGATCGAGCCCATAGTCGGTCATATGCGCGCCCGCCCGTTTGCGGCCAGCGAATCCAGCGCGCTGCGCACCTCCGCCGGATCCTTGAAAACTCCGGCGAGCCCCGGGAAATAGCGGGAGACGCTAAAACCCTTTCCGCCGATCTCTGGCAAGACTTCGAAAACCGATTCATCGGTGACATCGTCGCCAATGAACACCGGCATGCGCCCGCTGAATGGCGCATGCGCCATCAGTTTGCGGATGCTCTCCCCCTTGCTGATCCCCGGCCGCTTGACCTCGAACATCGCTTTGCCGAGCAGCAACTCGGTCGGCTCGCCTGAAAATGCCGTGCGTGCGGCAGCAATGTGATGGCGCAATTGCTCGGCATGCTCCGGTGCTTTCCGGTAGTGCAGCGCGAGTGAATAATCTTTGTCCTCAACAACAATGCCCGGCCCGATGCCGGCAGCCTCAGCAAGCCTGCGGCGCAAATCGGTCGGCAGCGGCTTTGCCCAATAAAAACTCTCACCGTCATTGACGCGCATCTCAGCGCCGTGGCCGCCGATCGAGGGTAATGCCAACGGATAAAACAGCTGATCAAGATCGCCGATACGCCGGCCGCTCACCAATACGACTGCACCGCCCGACAGTTCCCGTAGTCGCCCGAGCGACCGGAGCAACGCGTCGGAAACCTGCACCTCGTTCGGCGACGGGCCAATATCGACAATTGTGCCGTCCACATCGAGCAACAGAGCGATTTTTTTCAAATCCAGGCCGGAAAAAACATCCATGACAGGGTCGTTGGCAATCATCTGCACAATTATAATTCCGTCCGGTACAAGAAGGTTCGACGGACCGCACGCCCTTTAGCGCGCCCGCACCTCGACATCGCCGTCCACGCCGGTAACAACCTTGAATTCGCGCTCGTAGACCTTTCCTTCATTGCGCGCGATCGCTCGATATTCGCCCTCGGCCAAAATGACGCGCGGAAATGCGCCGATCGATTCCTTGATCACGTCGCCGCCCGGTGTAAGCACCGACCACGCGGTGTTGGCGAGCGCCTCGCCACCCTGATCGGTGACCAATTTCAGCGTAATGGCTGCGGCACGGTGCGTGACAGTAATGTCAGTAAGCTTTCCGGGCTGCACACGAATGTCGGAACGGACAACCGAATTGGCATCGCCGTAATTCGACACGATGTAGTAAGTGCCCTCAGGCACGACCACGACATCACTGGTCATCACATGCTCGGCGATAGGCCGCCGGTCACCTGCTTCAAACTGGCTACCCTTATAGACGTCAAACGAAATCTGCCCAGCGGGGATGCGAACGTCGCCCACCTTGCCTTCGATGCGCAACCCGCCCGCCGGAAGATCGAACTCTTCGCGGACGCTTGATGCGCGCAATTCGACCGGCTTGACGGCGGTCGCAAGCCCGAAGCCAACGTGGACAATGTAGGCGCCGGCGGGAAGTACCAGTGTCGGCGCCGGCGATTTGTCTTCCTTCACCAGCTTGAAGTTGCCATTCGCCTCCGGCTTCGCGTTATAGACGCGCCACGTCAGCCCGCCGCCGATCGGCTGCGCGTCCTTGCCGAAACGAGCGCTCAACGCCAGTGCGACCTGCCCTGCCGGAATTGGGGGAATCGATGCGGTGGTCGGAGGCGCCGCATTGTGAGTCGGCGCGGGCGGCGTCGGCGGCAGGCTGCTCGGCCCGAAGATATCGGTGCGCGTCGACGGCGATGGCGAGATCAGCCCCGTCGACGGCACCGCCGAAAACAGCGAATTCTGCGCAGGCGCCTGGGCGTGTACGGGCAGTGGACCGCTCGCAACCAGAGCCAGAATAAGTCCGAGCGCCGGCCGTAGCCGGCCGCAAACGGCAGCGGTTGCGGGAGCCCTGTGCATGACGTTGATCTTTTCGGCTCAAATCGAGGCGATTTCAAGCCGATTGGCCGCTTGTTTGTGACCTCGTTAACGCCGTGCTAGTCGCAACGGCGCAATTCCCGAAAGGTCAACAATGCCTGACGCTCTTGATCTCCTGAAAACCCGCCGTTCGGTCAAGCCGATGGAATTGGAAGGGCCAGCACCGGTACCATCCGAGATCGACACGCTCTTGAAAATCGCTTCGCGGGTCCCCGATCATGGCAAGCTGGCGCCCTGGCGATTCATCGTGTTCGAGGGCAATGCTCGGACCGTCGCAGGAGACGCAATCGCGGCCGCGTATCGTGCCGACCATCCCGAGGCCACGCCCGACCAGATTGAATTCGAGCGCAAGCGCCTCTCACGTGCGCCGCTTGTCATCACGGTCGTCAGCCGCGCTGGTCCGCACGTGAAGATCCCGGAATGGGAGCAGCAACTCTCCGCCGGCGCCTCCGCGATGAGTCTCGTCTTTGCCGCGCACGCCATGGGCTATGCCGCGAGCTGGATTACGGAGTGGTACGCTTACGATCGACGAGTTCTCGATGCGCTTGGAATTGCGCCGCATGAACGCGTTGCTGGCTTCGTTCATATTGGCCGGCCGGCAAAGCCGCCCGAGGACCGAGATCGGCCAAAACTTGATGCCATCGTCACGCGCTTCGGCGATTGAGGAACCATTCGAGCCGATGCGGCATTTAACGTTTACGTAATGCTGCGGGCGCAGGCTCCCGTCACGTTTCTGTCACAACACTCCGCCAGCAATGCTGTTGGATTGACACTCCTGCATTAGCCTCGGGGGCATTAGGAGAAACAACGCGTGGTTTTCGAAGGCTTATTCGCGCGAGCGCGCAACGGCGACCGTGCGGCGGAAGCCTCGACGCATGCGCAGCCGGCCACCGTGCGCCCGACCATCGGGCTTGCGCTAGGTGGTGGTGCCGCCCGCGGTTTTGCGCATATCGGCGTCATCCGCACCCTGGAAGCACATGGCATCGTACCCGATGTGATCGTTGGCACCTCCATCGGCGCCGTCGTCGGCGGCTGCTACGCCGCCAAGGAAATGGACAACCTGGACAGGTGGGCACGCACGTTGACGGTGCGCGGCGTGCTCGGCTACCTCGACATTAGCTTGTCCGGCTCCGGCCTGATCGGCGGGGGCCATCTCGCTGCGCAACTTGAATCGGGCTTGAAGGAAAGCCGCGTCGAAGATCTTCCAATCCGCTTCGCGGCGATTGCGACGGAATTCAACACTGGTCACGAAATCTGGCTTACTCGCGGTCGCCTGGCCGACGCATTGCGTGCGTCGTATTCGCTCCCGGGAATCTTTCCGCCTGTGCTGATCGGCGGACGCTGGCTGGTCGACGGCGCTCTGGTCAATCCGGTGCCGGTCTCAGCGGCGCGCGCTCTCGGCGCCCGATTGGTGATCGCGGTCAATCTTAATTCCGACCTGTTCGGCCGCGGTACGATCATCGCAAATCATGGTCCCGACGAAAACGACACCGCTCCTGAGCCGGCGAAGGTCAACGGCTTTCGCCGGATGTTCAGCGGGGAGCGCTCGCTGCGACGGCAGTTCTTCGGCCGACGCGGTAGACCCGGGCTACCGACTGTAATGGTGGAAGCCTTTAATGTCATGCAGGACCGCATCACCCGGGCGCGGCTTGCGGGCGATCCGCCCGATGTCCTGATCAGCCCCCGGCTCGGTGGCATTGGCTGGTTCGATTTCCACCGCGCCGCCGAGGCCGTGGAGATCGGTAATGAGGCCACCACAAAATCGCTTGATGCGGTCAGCGAGGCGGTGACCGCTCTCTCGCAGCTGGGCGAACCGGGCGTAGGATGAAGCAGGTTACGCGGTTCGTATGTAGTCGCGCATCGCCTCGGATTCAGTTTCAATTTCTTCGACGCGATGTTTGACAACGTCGCCGATTGAAATAAGTCCGGTGAGTTGCCCGTCGACGACGACCGGCATGTGCCGGAATTTCCCCGCCGTCATGCGCTCCATGATGCTGGCAACCGAATCGTCCGCGGCACAGATCGCGACATTGCGTGTCATCACCTGACCGACCGGAAGGTTGAGCGCTGCTGCACCATGTTCGGAGAGTGCGCGCACAATATCGCGCTCCGACAAGATGCCGGAGAGGCGCCCTCCCGCGCCGAGAATAACGACTGCGCCGATGCGGTGTGTGGAAAGCAATTTTGCCGCAGCCGCGAGATCGGCCGTCGGTTCAATAGAGACGATGTCGCCGCCCAAGTTTCGCTGCTTGGCGGCCAGGATCGTCTTCACGTTCATGGCAGCCTCCCTGAGGCATGATCGCCTTTCAAATGCGATTATGCGTAAACGCCCCGATCTCACAGGAACGCCCTGCGAGTCTGGGCTCTGGGTAACGATCCCGCCGGATTGCCGGTTCCGTCAACACGCAATTCCGTGAGGTCAGCCACGCACCGCGCAATTGGCTAATGTGGCGTTGCAGCAGTGTCCTCAAGTTGGGGCAAATCTGGGCTGCGATCGAACCACGAGAACAACAACAGGCCGGCGAGAAATCCCCCGATATGCGCCTGCCAGGCTACCGGCTGTTCGCTGCCGGTCACGGGAAATGAGCCCAACCCGAACAGGATGTTGATACCGAACCAGACGACGAGGAACAGCAGCACGCGCGGATCACGCAAGACCCCGGTCAGCGGTATTGCCGGCACGCGATAGGCGCGATCGTCTCCGCCGCGAAATAATCCGAGCGGCCCGCCCCGCTGGAATGCGAAGCGCATCGCCGCAGCCATGGTGCCGGAGATCGCCGCCGAGGCACCGATCATCGGGTACTGTTCGCCTGGATGCGTCGCGAGATGCAATCCAGCGCCAGCCGCCGACGTTACGGCAAGAAAGGCAAGAAAGCGCGGCGTGCCAAAGCGGCGCGCGACCGCGCTTCCGAATGGCAGGAGCCAAACCGCATTGACGCCAAAGTGAGTCCAGTCGGCGTGAATCAGCGCATAGGTGACGAAAGTCCAGATGTCGGCGCCGCCACCGGGCAAACTTCCGCCCAGTACAACCGAGTTGTCGTAGCGCGCCGGGATGAAAGCAAATGTCAGCAGAAATTCGATGTCCTGCTGCTCGGTCAACAACAATGTGCGGACAAGATGCACCAGTGCCAGTACCGCGAGCACAGCGAGAACGACCGGCGGGATATTGAAGATCGGTTCGCGATTCACTCACGAGGTTCCGGTGGGACCCATGAGTTACGCCGCTTGGCTACCCGGCCGCAAGCCGGATCGGTGCATACAAATGAAAAGGGAGGGCGCGAGCCCTCCCTTGAGCCACGTTGCGGGGTTATTGCCGCCTTTGCGGCTGGTCACATCCCCTCGCCTCCCCGGGCTCGTAATTTGGCGGCGGCGCTTTCGGATGAAGGGACCACAAGCCGCCTTTCTTGCCAACCCGACTCTCGTCT
>DATBTA010000292.1:0-26177 GCA_036559505.1 Pseudolabrys sp.
GACCTTGCCGATGATGGTGTCAAAGCTGCCCGTGTTGATCTCCTTGATCACGGCCGCA
Organism: Pseudolabrys sp.; assembly: GCA_036559505.1. GTDB lineage: Bacteria > Pseudomonadota > Alphaproteobacteria > Rhizobiales > Xanthobacteraceae > Pseudolabrys. The sequence continues at coordinate 59 of DATBTA010000292.1, forward strand.
CGGTCAACTTTGCCCACGCGCTCGATCGCCTGTTGCAAGACCTGCAAGCTGGCATAGGTGATCGGGCTCGCCCAACGATCGGGTTCGCGTCCGATGATGTCCTTGTGGTGCTGGATGTACCACTTGATGCCCGGAAGCGAGGCATCGGAGCCGCCGATGCCCATGATCCCCTCCGCGCCTGCGGCGAACTTGCCCTTGTACATCGGGAACGCGGTGCCCACGCCAACGAAGAAGACCTTGGGATTAAAGCCGAGCACCTTGGAGGTGTCGGTGATCGCAAAGGTGTCAGGCGGATAGCTGAAGGCAAGGAGAACGTCGGGATTGGCCGCTTGCGCGTCCTTGAGTACCGGCTGCATATCCTGTGTGCCGAACGGATAGGACTTGTCGTAGACCAGATCGAAGCCGGCCTTTTTCAGTCCCGCGCGCGTAGCTGTCGACAGCTCGATGCCGAATTGATCGCCGACCGCGATCATCGCGATCTTCTTGTTGATCTTGCCGTCCTTCTCAAGTTTGGAGAAGGTCTCGACAATGCCGTCGACGATCTCCGATGGCAGACCGAGCCAGAAAGTCAGGTTGGGCCAGCGCTTCGTCAATTCCAGCGCCTGGTTTGTATTGGCCGTGACAGCAAGCTGCGGATAGCCGAGCTTGTTGAAGATCGGCGCGGCCGCGAGATTCATGCCCGTGCTCCAGGGCGGCAGGATGAAATCGACCTTGTCCTGCGTCGCGAGACGCTCGACCGCCTTAATCATTTCTTCCGAATTGCTGCGGTCGTCGTATTCGATCACTTCGATCTTGAGCTTCTTGCCGCCGACATTGATGCCGCCGGCATCGTTCACGTCTTTCACCCACACCTGATAGTTCGGCAGCGTGGTGACGCCGGCGCCCGCCGCAAAGGGCCCGGTCTTGGAAATCGCCCACCCGATCTTGATCGAATCTTGTGCCTGCGCCGGCGCGCCAGCAACCCACGATATCGCGGCCGCCACGACCAATGTCGCGATCGCAGCCAACTTATTCCTTCGCATCACAGTCGCCCTCCTCTTGTGAATGCTTACCGGCTTTGCACCGGCATTGGTTTGTTTGCGGTAGTCTAGCCCAGCAGGTCACGCTCCAAATCGTTGGATCCCAAACCATTTGGCCCGGGTACCGACGCCGGACGGGTGCTTGGGTTTGACTTCGCACCCGGGATCGTTCGATCTACTGGTCGGAATCGATTCCTTGTCTTTTCAACGCTCGCCCCAACCGGCTCGCTGCGGCCGGTCGGTCGAGCGGCCTATATAAGCAGGTTTTTTCGGCAGTGGGCAGAGATGGGAAGTTCGTACGATAACCTGCGCTCTTTTCTCGCAGGGCTGTTTCGCACCGCGGTATCGGCGGCACATCCGGCAACGTGCCTTCCACCCCTGCTCCCCGTTTTGCCTTCAGGCCGGTTGATACTGCTCGCCGCGGGCAAGGCCGCTGGCTCGATGGCCGAGACGGCCGAAGCGCACTACCTCGACCAGATGCGAATTGCGTCGGAGCGCCTGACCGGGGTCGCCGTCGCGCGGCATGGCTATGCGCGTCATCTTCGCAAGGTTCGGATGATCGAGGCCGGACATCCGATACCGGATGCTGCGGGCCTCGAGGCCGCCGATCGCGCACTTGCTTTGGCCGACGCCGCAGGCGCGGACGATCTCGTCCTGGTGCTGATGTCGGGCGGCGCCTCGGCGAACTGGGTCGCGCCAACGGAAGGAGTTTCGTTTGAGGACAAACAAACAGTGACTCGTGCGCTTCTGCGCTCCGGCGCGGCCATCGGTGAAATCAACACCGTGCGCAAACATCTCTCGCGCATCAAAGGCGGACGCCTGGCGCGGCATGCTCATCCGGCGAAGCTTTTGACCATCGCAATCTCGGACGTACCGGGCGATGATCCGTCCGCGATCGGCTCCGGGCCGACCGTTCCCGATCCGACGACGCTCGCCGATGCGCGAGCCATCATCGCGACATACAAGATCGCAGCCCCGGCGGCGATCATGCAAGCACTGACCAGCCAGAAAAATGAATCGCCAAAGCCCGGCGATCCGGTATTTGCCGGCGGCCAGTTCAAGTTGGCCGCGCGGCCGGCCGACGCCATGCGCGCGGTCGAGGACGCGGTGCGCGCGGCCGGATACGAATGCATTTCGCTCGGCGACCGGGTCGAAGGTGAAGCGCGCGATGTTGCCGCTGCCCACGCACGCCTCGCCCGCGAATTGCGGGGGCAAGGCAAACGCGCCGTCATCATCTCGGGCGGCGAATTGACCGTTACGATCCGAGGAAAAGGACGCGGCGGGCCCAATCAGGAATACGCGCTGGCGCTCGCAATCGCCCTCTCGGGAGTGCCGGCGGTTGCCGCGCTCGCCGGCGATACGGATGGCACCGACGGCGGCTCGGGGGCGGCAACCGATCCGGCGGGCGCGCTGGTTGATGGCGAATCAGTGGTGCGCGCGCAGGCCAAAGGCCTCGATCCCGCCGCCTTCCTTGCCGACAATAACTCGACCGGATTTTTCACAGCCCTTGGGAATTTGCTCTCTACCGGGCCGACTTACACCAACGTGAACGACTTCCGTGCCATCGTCGTTGACACGCCGTGACCGAACACGCCACAACCGCACATCTTTCGGAACCGCCGGCAGGTGTGACCGCATTGCCATCCATCGCCATCAGGCGTCACATTTTGCATATCGTTACCCTCCTGGCGGTCCTCACCGCGGCGCTGGCAGTCTCGGCGCCGCCCGCCAAAGCGGATTTCCGCCTTTGCAACAACACCGGCAGTCGCGTGGGCGTCGCAATCGGATACAAGGATAATGAGGGGTGGACGACGGAGGGCTGGTGGAACGTTTCCTCACGCTCTTGCGAAACGCTGCTCCGCGGCGCACTGGTTGCGCGTTACTATTACATCTATGCGGTCGATTACGACCGTGGCGGCGAATGGTCCGGCAAGGCTTACATGTGCTCACGTGAGAAGGAGTTCACCATCCGCGGGACTGAGAACTGTCTGGCGCGCGGCTACGATCGCACCGGCTTTTTTGAGGTCGATACCAACGAGCAGCGCTCCTGGACGGTGCAGCTGACGGACACCGCCGAACAAGCGCCCGAGCGCCCATTGCCTCCGCGCGCGCCCCTTGGAAATTCACGCCCTCCGACGACATTGTCGCCGCCGGCCGGAGGCGCCCGGCCATGAGACGTCTGCGCCGCGCCAAGATCGTCGCCACGCTCGGACCCGCGTCGTCGAATGCCGACATGATCGGGCAGCTGTTCAAGGCGGGCGCCGACGTTTTTCGCATCAACATGAGCCACACCACCCAGGATCGCATGCGCGAGCTGGTTGGCATGATCCGCGCCGTCGAGCGCGACACCGGCCGCCCGATTGGAGTGCTCATCGACCTGCAGGGCCCGAAGCTTCGCCTCGGTACGTTCACTGGCGGCTCTGCGATCGTCAAAGCCGGTGACACGTTCGTGCTGGATGCCGACACCGCAGCCGGAGATGCCAAGCGCGCCTACCTGCCGCATCCGGAAATTTTTGCCACCATCAAGCCAGGCCACACGTTGCTGGTCGACGATGGCAAGGTCAGGCTCACCGTTACCGAGGCGGATTCGAAGCGGATTACGACCCGCGTTGCCGTCGGCGGGAAGCTGTCCGACCGCAAAGGCGTAAGCCTGCCGGATACGACGATCCCGTTTTCGGCTCTGACCGATAAGGACCGGTCGGACCTCGAAGCCGCGCTCGAAACCGGTATCGACTGGGTGGCACTGTCGTTCATCCAGCGCCCGGAAGACATCGCCGAGGCAAAGAAAATCACGCGCGGGCGTGCGGCCGTGATGGCCAAGATCGAGAAGCCGCAGGCGGTCAATCGGCTTTCCGAAATTATGGATCTCGCGGATGCATTGATGGTCGCGCGCGGCGATCTCGGCGTGGAAATGCCCCTGGAAAAAGTGCCTGGCGTGCAAAAGCAAATGACGCGCGCATGCCGCGTCGCGGGCAAGCCAGTGGTCGTCGCCACGCAAATGCTGGAATCGATGATCAATGCACCGGTTCCGACGCGCGCCGAGGTGTCTGACGTAGCCACCGCTATTTTCGAAGGCGCCGACGCAGTGATGCTGTCGGCGGAATCGGCGGCCGGGCAATTTCCGGTCCAGGCGGTTTCGACGATGAACAGGATTGCAGAAGAGGTCGAAGGCGACCCGCTTTACCGCAACATCATAACCGCCCAGCGCGCCGAACCCGAAGCAACCGGTGCGGACGCGATTGCCGACGCAGCACGTCACATCGCCGACACGCTCGATCTTGCCGCGGTCATCTGCTGGACGGCATCGGGCTCGACCGGGTTGCGTGTCGCGCGCGAACGCCCGCGCCCTCCGATCGTCGCGCTGTCACCGAACATCGCCACTGGACGGCGGCTGGCCGTCGCGTGGGGCGTCCATTGCGTCGTCACCGAGGATGCGCACGACCAGGATGACATGGTCGATCGCGCCTGCAGGATTGCAGTCAAGGAAGGATTTGCAAAAGTCGGCCAACGTGTGATTGTCGTTGCCGGCGTTCCGCTCGGCACGCCTGGCGCGACCAACATGCTGCGCATTGCCTATGTCGGCGCAGATGCCGCCGCGGACTAATTTGCAACTGCGGCAGCCGTCAAATCAGATCAGATGTCCCTGCCCTCGACCTTTTCCTGCAGGGTCTTCACGAGATCGGGAATACGCTCCATTCGCGGATAAAGGGTGAGTGCGCGGCGATAGACCTCCAGCGCGTGCTTGTTGTCACCGATATCCTGCATGATCAGCCCGAGGCCGGCCAGCGCACCGAAATGCCGGGGCTCACGCTTGAGAACCTCGCGAATGTCGTTGAGCGCGCGGCCGTAATCTTTCTTCATATAGTAGATCGTGGCGCGCCGATTCCAAGCTTCCACGTAGTCGGGCTTCACCTTTACAATCGCGTTCAGCAGTTTGACCGCCAGATCGAGATCCTTTGCCTCGATCGCAGTCTTCACGCGAGTCATTAAAAGATTGGCAGTGTCGCTCGGCGAGAGCGTCCACAACGCCCAGATACGTTCTTCAATGGCCTTGGCGGTGACATCGTCAGGCGCGACCTTCAGTGCGCCGAACAGGAAATCGAGGTTACGCGTTTTGTCACCCCGTCCGACGTGAGGCAGCTTGTCGGGCGGCTTCACCCAGTGGCCGGATTGCGCCCCGGCCGGCGCGGTAGACATCGCGGCCGTTGCAGCAACCAGAATCGCTGTGAGGAATCGTGTGCGCATAGGCGGAGTTTAATCTCTCCGCGTTTTTTGGCCAATATGGGGCGACGGAACAGGCGCCAATGCGCCGATTTCAGCCCTGCCGGGCTTTGAAGCGGCGATTGGTCTTATTGATGATGTAGACCCGTCCCTTACGCCGCACCAGGCGGTTATTGCGGTGCCGGCCGCGCAGGGATTTCAGGGAGTTACGGACTTTCATGTCAATCTCGGGCTGCTGTTTGCCGGGGTACATACGCAGCCCACCCGCGACTGTCAACGCGAGCCGCCCACCCGTGGTTAGTGGCCACGGCCTGCTTTACAGTTCGTTCAGGGAGTTCAAGCCGTGCAGCGTAGCCGCGACCGTTTTCTGACCACCCATACAGGTAGCCTGCCGCGTCCGGATGACCTCATCCGCATGATGTACGCAAAGGAAGAGGGCGTACCCGTCGACCCACAGGCCCTTGCCGCACGCGTGCGCGCTGCGGTGGCCGAAGTCGTCCGCAAACAAGCCGATGCCGGCGTCGACCTGATCAATGACGGCGAATTGTCGAAGCCGAGCTACGCCACCTACATCAAGGACCGACTCAACGGATTCGGCGGCACGGGCAATACGTTCGTCTATCAGGACCTTGCCGACTTTCCCCGCCTGGAAAAACGCGTGTTCGGCGATCCGGGCCGCTCGCGCCGCAAGACACCCGCCTGCAACGCGCCGATCAGCGTGCGGGACAAGCAGGCTCCGCAAACCGATACCGACAATCTCAAGGCGGCGCTCAAGGATGTGAAGGCCGCCGGCGGCTTCATGAGCGCCGCCTCCCCCGGCGTGGTGTCGTTGTTCTTTCGCAACGACCACTACAAGGATTTCGAAACCTATATTTACGCGATCGCAGATGCGATGCGTCACGAATACGAGACCGTCGCCAAAGCCGGATTCGTTCTGCAGATCGATTGCCCCGACCTCGGGATGGGACGTCACATTCAGTACGCCGATCTAAGCCTGCCGGAATTCCGCAAGCGTGCGCAGCTCCACATCGAGGCGCTCAATCATGCGGTCGCAAACATTCCACCGGAGCAGCTGCGCATGCACCTCTGCTGGGGCAACTACGAGGGTCCGCATCACCGCGATGTGCCGCTCGCGGACGTCATCGACCTCGTCTTTGCAGCCAAACCCGTGGCGATCTCGCTCGAGGCCGCCAACCCGCGCCATGCGCACGAATGGACTTTGTTCGAGCGGGTGAAACTGCCGGACGGCAAGGTTCTGATACCGGGCGTGATCGAGTCGAAATCGAATTTCATCGAGCATCCCGACCTGATCGCGCAGCGCATCGCCCGCTACGCCAATCTGATCGGGAGAGAGAATGTGATCGCCGGCAGCGACTGCGGTTTCGGCACCTGGGTCGGGCAGGCCACCGTGGATCCCGATGTTGTATTCGCGAAGCTCAAGGCGATGGCGGACGGCGCGGCGCTCGCATCACGCCAGTTCTGGAAATAGGAAATATGAAATGAACTTTGAACTGCCGCGGGCAGACAAACCCGAAGACGTTGGCCTCTCGTCTGAACGCCTGCAGCGACTGACGGACACGCTGAAATCGGACATCGACAAGGGAATTGTGCCCGGCGCCGTCGCATTGATCGCGCGGCGCGGCAAGATCGCATACGAGACGGCGCTTGGTTATCGCGACCGCGAGGCCGGCACCGCAATGGAAGTCGATACGATCTTCCGTGTTGCCTCAATGACCAAGCCGCTTACCTCTCTCTCTGCGATGATGCTCGCCGAGGAAGGCAGGCTGCTGATTGCCGATGCGGTTTCGCATTTCATTCCCGAATTTTCCGAGCTGAAGGTCGCGATCGATTCCGACAACGCCTCGGCAAAGACCCTCATGACCGAGCCGTGTCGGCGGCAAATGACCGTGCAGGACCTGCTGCGCCATACGTCCGGCTTCACCTATGCGCACCTGACGGGGCCGCCGCTCAAACAGGCCTACGAGGCCGCCAAAGTCGGCGATGACAAGCACACCAACGCCGAGATGGCCACGAGACTCGCTAAGGTTCCCCTCGCCTATCAGCCCGGCAGTACGTGGCAGTACGGCATGTCGACGGACGTGCTCGGCCGCGTGGTCGAGGCGGCAAGCGGAATGGACCTCGACCGCTTCATCATCGAGCGCATCTGCAAGCCGCTCGGGCTTAAGGATTCAAGCTTCGGACCGATCGCCTATGCGCGCGCCGCCCAACCTCAAGTCGATCCTGCAACCGGCAAACGCCCACCGATGCGCGATCCGACCATTCGGTCAAACTGGATTTCCGGCGGCAGCGCGCTTCTGTCGACCGCGCGCGACTATGTGCGCTTCTGCCACATGCTGCTCAATGGCGGCGAGCTTGGCGGCACCAGACTCGTTTCACCCACGACCATCGCGCTCATGACATCCGATCACCTGACGCCGGAGACTCGCCGCGGCCCGTCTACACCAGTTCTGTTCGGCGCGTTGGCGCCATCCCCGGAGCTCGGCATTGGTTTTGGCCTTGGATTCGCGGTGAGAACGCATGCGGGACGCAATCCATTGCCGGGATCGGTCGGTGACTTCTCGTGGAGCGGCGTCACGGGAACCTATTTCTGGATCGACCCGAAGCAGGAGCTCATCGCCATCCTCCTGATGCAGGCGCCGGCGCAGCGGATGCACTACCGCTATCTGATGCGGACGCTGGTCTATCAGGCAATTGCAAACTAGCCGGGCGCGCGATGAAAGAAGTCCGCATCTATACCGCGCGCTACTGCCCCTACTGCGCCTCTGCAAAATCGCTGCTGAAGCGCAAAGGCGTTTCCTTCACTGAGATTGAAATCGGTGGCAATTGGGAGCGCCGCGACGAAATGATCGAGAGAGCAAACGGACGGGTGACCGTCCCGCAGGTCTTTATTGGGGACCTTCACGTTGGAGGCCACGAAGAGCTCCAAACGCTCGACCGGGAGGGCAAGCTTGACCAATTGCTCCGCAATGACACTGCAGGTTGAGCGCTGGCAGCCATAAAATGGGATAAAGAAGCCTATCCGGTGCGGACGCAGTGATGACCCAAGCGAGCGGATTTATCGAAAGGCACGGTCTTTGGACGGACGATCAGCACCGTCTCGCCAAGGCGCTTACGGCGCGGGTCAAGAAGGGAAAATTAAAACTGTTTCGCGTTGCCTGGGCCGACCCGCACGGTGCCTCGCGCGCGAAAACAGTCACGCTCCCCGCGTTCATGGACGCATTGAAGAACGGGTACAACATAAACGTCGCGACCACGACGCTCGATGCGTCGGGCGCGCGCACGTTCGCGTCCTTCACGCGAGGCGGCGGGATGGACCTCGACGAAATGACGGGGTCGCCAAACCTGATCATCGTTCCCGATCCCGCAACCTTTCGGGTGCTTCCCTGGGAACCGGATGTCGGCTGGATTTTGTGCGACGAATATTTCATCTCCGGCAAGCCTTTCTATTTTTCGCCGCGGCATCTGCTGCGGCGACAAATCGAGCGCCTGGCGAAAAGAGGAATGGAGTGCCGCATCGGCCTCGAGGTCGAATGGTACCTGCTGCGGCGCGCCGAGGAGCATTTGACACTTGAGAACATCGGGGCGCCCGGCCTCAAAGGCCGCGCGCCGAACGTCTATCCTGTCGAGCCGGGATATTCGTTCCATTCGGAAACCAATCTGGACTGTATGCAAGTGCCGCTTTCCGCGGTGGCGGATGCGCTGGAGAAACTGGATCTTCCGCTTAGATCGTTTGAAAACGAATGGGGCCCGGGACAGGTGGAATGCACATTCGCACCCCGAACCGCGCTCGAAGCGGCCGACAATCTCGTTCTCTTCCGCACCGCCACGCGCCAGGTCTGCCGTCGCCTCGGCTATCTCGCGACCTTCATGTGCCGGCCGGCGCTTAAAGGCTTTTACTCAAGCGGCTGGCATCTCCACCAGTCGCTAACAAACGCGAAGACCGGGCTGAATCTCTTCATGTCGAAGTCATCCGAGGAGGTGCTTTCCCCTGTTGGCAAGCAATACCTGGGCGGCCTGCTGCACCACGCGCTTGCAAGCACCGTCCTCGCCAACCCCACCGTCAACGCATACCGGCGCTTCCGTATTAATTCTCTCGCGCCGGATCGGGCGGCGTGGGGCCTCGATCATCGCGGGGTGATGCTGCGGGTCCTCGGCGGTACAAAGGATCCAGCCACACGCATCGAAAACCGCATGGGCGAGCCGTCGGCAAATCCGTATCTTTATATTGCCTCGCAGATCGTTACGGGCCTTGATGGCGTCGACCATGAACGCGATCCCGGCGCTCCCGAGACTGATCCGTACACGTCGCAATGTCCGATGCTTCCCGCGACGCTCGCGGACGCGCTGGCGCTCTTCGACCAGGAGCCCTTGTTCAGAGACCAGTTTGGAAAGACCTTTGTCGACTACTACGTCAAGATCAAGCGAACCGAACTGCAGCGTTACGAAACATATGCCAGGGACAACGGCATAGACGTCGGCAGCGACGCGACCACGCAATGGGAGCAGGACGAGTACTTCGATTTCTTCTGACGAGGCGCACCGGCGAAGCAGGGAGCAAGAGGATCCCACGATGACAACATTGGAACGGATGCGAGTCCCGTCGCGCGCCGGCAACGCCCCTTTGTACAACTGGGACGAGCTTGTGCAGGAAGACCGGGTGCATCGGCTGATCTACACCGACCCGGCAGTGTTCGACACGGAGATGACGCATATCTTCGGCGGCACCTGGGTCTATCTCGCGCACGAAAGCCAGATTCCCAACGCAAACGATTTCATTACCGGCAAGCTGGGCCTGCGCCCGCTCATCATCACGCGCGACTCGGAAGGTATCATCCGGGCGCTGTTTAACCGTTGCACCCACCGCGGCACGACACTTTGCCGCTGGAATAAGGGCAATGCGCGCTCGTTTCAGTGCCCCTATCACGGATGGAATTTCGCGAACTCGGGCAAGCTTCGCGGCGTGCCATGGCCCGACGGATATGCAGAGAAGCTTGTTCGCGACCCGAAGTTCAATCTGGCGCAGGTGCCGCGCGTGGAGTCGTATCGCGGCTTCATTTTCGGGACGCTTAATGTCCGCGCGCCGTCGATCGAAGATCATCTTGGGCCCATCAAAAGACCGATCGATGAATGGCTCGACCGCAATCCGGGCGGCAAGGTCACCGTGTGCGAGGCCAACCGGTTCAAATACAGGGGTAACTGGAAGCTGGCCTACGACAATTCAGGCGACGGCTACCACGTCATCTATTCGCACCAATCGCTTCTCGAAACCGAGAATCGGTTCAAGGACGAGGACACAGCGAAGGGCATGTCCTACTACAAGCAACAACCCGACGAGCAACCGATGTACATCCAGTACATGGGCAACGGCCATCATTTCAAGGACAAGCGGCCAAATCTCGAAAAACGTCCCGGCAGTCTATGGGCGATCGAATCCCTGCACCCGGGCATGGAGCATGTCGCCGAGAAGCTGCGTGCGAAATACGGCGACAAGGCCGAGTCGCTTCTCGATCTTGCAGGCTCGGAGCCGGTGAACATCAACGTCTTTCCCAATCTCTCGCTGCTCGGCAATCACATCCAGGTCTTCCAGCCGGTCTCTTACGAGGAAACCGACGCGATCTGGTACGGAACGCGGATCGATGACTTCGACGGCAGCATCGGCGCCGACGCGTTGAATGACATCAACGCGCTTCGCATGCGCACGCAGGAGGGCTTTCCGAATTTCGGCGAGGTCGACGACATCACCAATTTCGAGCAGATCCAGCGTGGCCTTCGCTGCATCGAAGATGAATGGATCTACATGCACCGCGGCCTCGGCATACCGGAGCGGATCGAAACCCTCAAAGACGGGACGATCAAAGGGCCGGCCACCGATGAGCTCTTTATGCGCGAGTACATCCGCGAATGGAAACGGCTGATGAAAGCGGAACCCGACATTGCTATCCGGCGGGAGCCATGACCATGCCTAGGCAGGCCAACTACGATCCGTCGCGCTTCTCGTACTACGTGACCGACGCCTTCTACAGCGAGCTCGTCGAGGATTTTTCCGACTGGCAGACCGACGACCGTGCGATTGAAGATGCAGCCGAGCGCGACCTGTTTCGGCGGCTGGTTGAGCAGGAGGCGCGCATTCTGGACAATCTTCTGTTTGAGGATTGGCTGAAGTTCTTTGCGCCCGAGTGCGCCTATTGGGTGCCTTCAACGCCAGAACGTGGCGACCCGCGGCGCGAGATCGCCGTCATGTTCGACGACCGGCGGCGGCTTGAGGACCGCGTCTATCGCCTGCGCACAGGATATGCGTGGTCGCAAGCGCCCTCGTCACGGACGTCGCGCCTTGTCGCAAACGTCGAAGTCTTCCGTGGCCGCGCCGGCGACCACCGCATGGTGCGCTCGAATTTCATCATCAGTGAATTCTGGGACAATGAAATCCGCACGCTGTGCGGGTGGACCGGGCATCGTTTCCGCAAGCTCAATGGCCAATGGAAGATCTCAGCCAAGCAGGTGAATTTGCTCGACTGCGATCAATGCATCCGCAATCCGAGCATTATTTTGTAGCGCTTGGACGGATGGTGGCGCGATGTTCGTTCGATGTCACGCAATCGAAACGGACTTCGCCAACCAAACGACGGCAGCTGCTATCGTCACTGTGCCGACCAGCAAACCAATTAAAGCAACCATCGGCAATTCGACCGATTCCATCGCTTTGCTCCGTGATGGTCAGCATCACGGATACAAAATGCTCGTCGCGTGCGCGTCGTGCAATCGGAGGAAAATCGAGGAAAAATGGTGGGCGCGACAGGGATCGAACCTGTGACCCCTACCATGTCAAGGTAGTGCTCTTCCGCTGAGCTACGCGCCCTTAGGCCGGATTGATCTATCGGCTCCAAACCTGCGAGGCAAGGCCGCGAAAAACCGCTAGGCGGCCAGCATTTTCTGCACTTCGGTGACCAGCTCACGCAGGTGCACCGGTTTCGACAGGACCTTGGCCTGCTTGGGCGCGTTGGAATCCGGATTGAGCGCCACGGCGGCGAAGCCCGTGATGAACATGATCTTGATGTCGGGGTCGAGTTCGGCTGCCCTGCGGGCAAGTTCGATGCCGTCCATTTCTGGCATCACGATATCGGTGAGGAGGAGCTCGAACGGTTCCTCGCGCAGCCGGTGATAGGCTGAAAGGCCGTTGTCGTAGGAGGTCACGTCAAATCCCGCATTCTGCAACGCCTTCACCAGAAAGCGGCGCATATCGGTATCGTCTTCCGCAAGCAGGATTTTCGACATAACCACGCTGCACCCCATCCGGCCCTATCAGGTCGCCTCAGCAGCCTGATTAAGACTTATGCCCGGTAAACAACGAGTGAACCGAAAGCATCTCTTGGCTTTGTGCCCCCGCCATGAACAATAGACGGTATAATGGAGTGTTAAGCTTGCCGGAGCGCCCGAGGTATAAGGGACACAGGAATCTCAATGGCGGTCATGCATGAGTGAAATTCGCGACGAGCTCGACCCGCCGTTCGAGATACTCGAGCCCCAAACCTGCCAGGGGCCAGTCCTGTTCAATTCCCCTCACAGCGGATCGACCTACCCGCGTGATTTTCTGGCGGCCTGCCGGCTGGATATCGCCACCTTGCGACGCTCGGAAGACAGCTTCGTCGATGATCTGATTGCGGGTGTGGTGCGCTGCGGCTACCCCATGATGCACGCGCATTTCCCGCGCTGTTTTGTCGACGTGAACCGCGAGCCTTATGAGCTCGATCCGCGGATGTTCGAAGGCCGCCTTCCGTCCTTCGCCAATACCCGGTCGATGCGTGTCGCCGGAGGCCTTGGAACCGTTGCAAGAGTGGTTGGCGATGCCCAGGAGATTTACGACCAGCGCATCCCGGTCGACGATGCCTTGCAGCGCATCGAGAGCTTGTACAAGCCTTATCATCGGGCTCTGCGCCGGCTTTTCAGCCGTCTGCACCGCGATTTCGGCGCGGCGGTGCTGGTTGATTGCCATTCGATGCCGTCAACGGCCGGTCACAAGGACGAACGGCCGCGGCCGGAATTCGTGCTGGGCGACCGATACGGTACGAGCTGTGTCGGCGCGGTGGCCGAAACGATTGAAAAGACGCTGCGGTCGCTGGGCTATACGGTCAGCCGCAACAAGCCCTATGCGGGTGGGTTCATCACGGAGCATTACGGCAATCCGGCTGCCGGGCTGCACGCGATCCAGCTCGAGATCAACCGGGCCCTTTACATGGATGAGCGGCGTTATCAGCGGTCGGCCGCCTTCGATCACCTGGCGGCCGATTTGGAGACCTTGGCCAGGCGGCTGGCCGATATCCCACTGGAACAGCTGCGCCCATATCGGGCCGCTGCCGAATAAGCTAAAAAAAGGGCCGCTTGCGGATGCGAGCGGCCCAAGTCTAGGGAGGAAACGCCCAAGGAGGGCAGCGGTAGCTCTCGCTACCGCACTGCAATAAGCTACACCGCGACGCACAAAAATCAAGGTTGGAAGCCCCTTTTCCTATGCTAATAACGCATAGCTGCCGCCCGACACGACCCCTCCCGGCATGCCTATGCGAAAGTGGAAGGGCCGAAGTGGCATGACGGCCATCGACTTCAGCAGCTTCGTTGATCAACTCGCTACCGCGTCCGGCGATACGATCCTTCCGTTCTTCCGAACCGCCTTGGCGGTCGAGAACAAAAAGACCGGCGGGTTTGACCCGGTTACCGCTGCGGATCGCGCAGCGGAGCAGAGCATGCGCACGCTCATCCGCAAGCAGTTCCCCGACCACGGCATCCTCGGCGAGGAATACGGGTCCGAGCACACGGACGCCGAATACGTCTGGGTTCTCGACCCGATTGACGGCACCAAGTCATTCATTTCCGGCATGCTGGCCTGGGGCACTCTGATCGGCCTGATGCGATTTGGCGAGCCGGTCTTCGGCATGATGAACCAGCCTTTTACGCGCGAACGATTTTCCGGCGATGGCGGTGCGGCTCACTACCGGGGCCCGGCGGGCAAGCGCGACCTGCACGTGCGGGAGTGCGCGAGCCTCGATCAGGTGCTGATGTCCACCACCAGCCCGTTGCTGATGAACAAAAATGACCGCACGGTATTCGGCAAGCTCGAGAACAAGGTGAAGCTCTCCCGCTACGGCGGCGATTGCTACGCCTACTGCATGCTGGCCGCGGGGCTTATCGACCTGATCATTGAAACCGAAATCAAACCGTACGATATCGTCGCAATCATCCCGATCGTCGCCGGCGCCGGCGGCATCGTCACCACTTGGGACAATGGACCGGCGCAAGGTGGCGGACGGATTATCGTTGCCGGCGACAGACGCGTTCACGCAGCGGCGCTGGAGATTCTTGCGCGCTAGAATCGCGGCGTGCCCGGCACAAAAGCGTCGAATGCCGCCCAGAACTGCGCGCGGTAGTGATCCTGTTCCTGGAGGATCTCGTGCTTGGCGCCGGGAAGAATGAGATGCCGGCCCGCGAGCAGATTCTGTCCGAACGCCTCAATGGCCGGCGTGGAAACGACTTCATCGCGCCCGGCTGCGACCATCAGGATTGGCTGGCGGATGCTCGCCGCATAGGCGGGATCCGCGAATTGTTTCATCTGGCGGAGCGCGACATCAGCCCAGGCCACCGTCGGCGCGCCGAGACCGAGCGCCGGCTCCTGCTCGAGCACCGCCGCGTTACGCGCATAGCGCACCGGATCCGATGTGAGCACGTTGCCGATGAAACTTTCGGTGCCGGTGGCGGCAGAATCTCCGGTCGGAACGTAGGCGCCACCTATTCCAAGCAGCCGCATGAAGCGCGCCAACGGGCCAGCGACCTGTGTGAGACGGCCGGACGGCAGCGCGATCATCGGCGCGGACAGCACAACGCGCTCGAACCAACGGCTGCCGTCATGGCAGGCGCGGATAACCACGGCCCCGCCCATTGAATGCGCAAGCGCGAAGATCGGCGGAGGACAATCCGGCAGCACCACCTGCTCCATCACAGCTTCGAGGTCGGTGATGTAGTTCGAAAAACTCCGCACGTAGCCCTTGTGGCGGTTCGAGAGCGCGCGATCCGAAAGCCCCTGCCCGCGCCAGTCGAACGTCACCACTGCGAAACCGCGCGCCCGCAGGTCGCGCACCGTCTCGAAATATTTCTCGATGAATTCGGCGCGCCCCTGCAGGACCAGCACGGTGCCCTTGCGGCCCGGTGGCGGCGCCCAGCGGGCGAAGCGCAAGTTCACCCCGTCAGGGGTCTGGATTGCGCCGGTCACCGCATCGTCGGGCACCGGGTTCGCGGGAATGGAAACGATTTTCATGTGGCCGGAAGGTGAGCCGGAACGGCGCCAGCGCGTTATAGCAGGGCGGTGAAGGCGCTCAATTGCACGCAATTTCTTGTCAAAAATATCAATAGTTCCAAGTGTTTACTTGGCCCATGGCAGACCTTGCAGGCTCCGAAAACGCTCCCATATCTGGACTGCGCAGGCCTTCGGGCTGCGCACGGTCAGGTCTGGCCATTCGGCGGACCGCCGCATGTCGCTCAACACGGAGGATATGCCATGCGAACTTTCGATCTTGCTCCCCTTTATCGTTCAACCGTCGGCTTCGACCGGCTCTTTTCCATGCTCGATGGATTTGAGACCGCTCCGGGCTACCCGCCCTACAACATCGAGCGGACCGGTGAGAACGATTACCGCGTCACTGTCGCGGTTGCCGGCTTCGGCGAGAATGAAATCTCGATCGAAGCAAAGGAGAACACCCTGACGATCAAGGGGTCCAAACAAACCAAGGAAGAGGAAAACGGCGAAGTGCTCTATCAGGGCATTGCCGCCCGCGCCTTTGAGCGTGTCTTCCAGCTTGCTGACCATGTACAGGTCAAGAGCGCGAGCCTCGAAAACGGATTGCTGCACGTCGATCTCGTGCGCGAAATTCCGGAGGCAAAAAAGCCGCGCCAGATCCCGATCGGCAACGGCAAGGCAAAGGCCCAGGTCATCGAAACCAAAGCGGCCTAACGCCAGCCTCGATCTACAAAACGCCGGCGCCCCGGAATATCCGGGGCGCTTTCGTTTTGGTTCGTTGCCCGCCGCTACTTTTGCTGCTGGCCGCCGCTTTCGGGCGGCGCGATCTGGATGATGCGTGCCGCCCGGACGTAAGGAGGCGTCAGCGACGTGTTCAGCGCCGGGGCCATGAACAGGACGTCGCCGAACTGCGCGTCGGCCACGACCCGGAGCTCAATGCCTGCCCTGTCATATGCGTGCAGCACGTAATAGTCCCCGCGCCTGACGGGTTCGCCCCTGGGGTCGAGGCCCAAATAACGTACGGACTCCAAAATGTCGGGAGGAGGCAGAATGCCGATCGACGATGCCCCAAGCTCGGGCGGTTGAGCACGCGCGGCGCCACCCAACAGACCTCCCGCCACAATCGCCGCCGCCAGCGCCACCGGACGCAGTAGTCCCCTGCCTTCCATCGCCAACCCCTGTTTATTATCCGCCTGTCCCGGAGCCGAGACTAAACGGTTAACGCGCGCCCGTCTTGGGACCCAAAGGGGACCAAGGGCGCAATAGCATTGCGCGGATATGAGGGGCCCGGCGGGGGTTCTTGCCGACCTGACGTTACCGCCGCAATAAAACGAAAGATTTCGCTCAATCCGGCGTGGACCCGCCTTGTGCGACAGGGCAAAATTTGGCATGGTCCATTAGGACAGTAATGCTGTCCTAATACTGGCGAGCACGGGTGGCGGCTCTTAGGTCGCGGGGCAGACATCGGTGGCGCCCGAACAGGTGCAGCCACGGGCGGCGACAACGCCGGACAGGCTGCTCCTTCTCGAGATCAGTTACGCGTTGACCGCGTGCAGGCTGGCGCGCGGACGATGCGGGTACGCCGGAGCGATCATCGCGCCGGCGAGGCAGGATGAGATGAGCGAGCAGAAGCGCAACGCTGCATTTGCCGGACGCGGCTCGACCGCTGATCCCGGCACGCCGGTCGCGCAGGGTCTCTACGATCCCGCGCTCGACAAGGATTCGTGCGGCGTCGGTTTCATCGCGGACATCAAGGGCCGCAAGTCGCATCAGCTCATCGAAGACGGATTGCGCATTCTTTGCAATCTCGAGCACCGCGGCGCGGTTGGCGCCGATCCGCGCATGGGCGACGGCGCCGGCATCCTGGTGCAGATCCCGCACAAGTTCTTTGCGAAGAAGACTGCCGAGCTTGGATTCAAATTGCCGGCCGCCGGCGACTATGCCGTCGGTTATCTTTTCATGCCGCAGGATCCGAACTGGCGGCAGATCATCCGCGATATCTACGCCGAGGTGATTGCGCGCGAGAAACTGACACTGCTCGGCTGGCGCGACGTGCCGACCGACAATTCGACGCTCGGCGAGTCGGTCAAGCCGACCGAGCCGAAGCACATGCAGGTGTTCATCGGTCGCGGCAAGAAGAAGATGTCGGAGGATGAGTTCGAACGGCGGCTCTATATCCTGCGCAAGTCGATCTCGAACGCCATCTACCGCCGGCGCGAGCGCCGCACCTCCGGCTATTACCCGGTGTCGATCTCGTGCCGCACGGTGATCTACAAGGGGATGTTCCTAGCCGATCAGCTCGGCACCTACTATCCCGACCTGCACGACTCGGATTTCGAGAGCGCGCTCGCGCTGGTGCACCAGCGCTTCTCAACGAACACGTTCCCGACATGGTCGCTGGCGCATCCGTATCGCTACATCGCGCACAACGGCGAGATCAACACGCTGCGCGGCAACGTCAACTGGATGGCGGCACGGCAGGCATCGGTTTCATCGCCGCTGTTCGGCAAGGACATCAACAAGCTCTGGCCGATCTCCTACGAGGGCCAGTCCGACACCGCCTGCTTCGACAACGCGCTCGAGTTCCTTACGCAGGGCGGCTACCCGCTCGCGCACGCGATGATGATGATGATTCCGGAGGCCTGGGCGGGCAATCCGCTCATGGACGAGGAACGCCGTGCTTTCTACGAATACAACGCCGCGCTGATGGAGCCGTGGGACGGCCCAGCG
This sequence comes from Pseudolabrys sp., assembly GCA_036559505.1. Taxonomy (GTDB): domain Bacteria; phylum Pseudomonadota; class Alphaproteobacteria; order Rhizobiales; family Xanthobacteraceae; genus Pseudolabrys. The sequence goes on from DATBTA010000292.1 coordinate 18,329, forward strand.
GCGATCGCTTTCACCAACGGCCGGCAGATCGGCGCCACGCTCGACCGCAACGGCCTACGCCCGGCGCGCTACCTGCTTACGCGCGACGACCGCATCGTGATGGCTTCCGAGATGGGCGTATTGCCGATCCCGGAGAAGGACATCGTCAAGAAATGGCGGCTCCAGCCAGGCAAGATGCTGCTGGTCGACCTCGACGAGGGCCGGCTCATTCCCGATGAGGAATTGAAGGCGACGCTGGCGAAGAGCCACCCTTACAAGGAGTGGCTTGCGCGCACGCAGATCGTGCTCGAAGAGCTTCCCGGCACCGAGAATGTCGCGCCGATCTCGAACTTGTCGCTACTCGATCGGCAGCAGGCTTTCGGCTACACGCAGGAAGACATCAAATTCCTGATGGCGCCGATGGCAACCACCGGCGAGGAAGCGGTCGGGTCCATGGGCAATGACACGCCGATTTCGGCGCTGTCCAACAAGCCAAAGTCGCTCTTCACGTATTTCAAGCAGAACTTTGCGCAGGTCACCAACCCGCCGATCGACCCGATCCGTGAGGAACTGGTGATGAGCCTCGTCTCCATCATCGGGCCGCGTCCGAACCTTCTTGATCACGAAGGCATGTCGAACACCAAGCGCCTTGAAGTGCGTCAGCCGATCCTCACCAACGATGATCTCGAGAAGATCCGCTCGATCTCGGAAATGAGCGGCGACCATTTCAAGTCGCGCACCTTCGACATCACATTCCCGGCGGAGCATGGCGCCGACGGCATGGGCTGGGCGATCGACGAGCTCTGCGAGCACGCGGAAGAGGAAGTGCGCAACGGCTGCAACATCATCATCCTGTCGGACCGCAAGGCGGGCGCCGACCGCATTCCAATTCCGGCGCTGCTCGCTTGTGCCGCCGTGCATCACCACCTGATCCGCAACGGCCTGCGCACGTCCGTAGGCATGGTGCTGGAGACCGGCGAGCCGCGCGAGGTGCATCATTTCGCATGTCTCGCGGGTTATGGCGCAGAAGCGATCAATCCTTACCTCGCCTTCGAGACGCTGACCGCGATGAAGGACGATCTGCCGGGCAAGCCGACCGACGACAAGGAAGTCGTCAAGAAATACATCAAGGCGATCGGCAAAGGCCTGCTCAAGGTGATGTCCAAGATGGGCATCTCCACCTATCAGTCGTACTGCGGCGCGCAGATTTTCGACGCCGTCGGCCTGCGCCAGGACTTCGTCGACAAGTACTTCACCGGAACGCACACGCGTATCGAAGGTGTCGGGCTTGCCGAAATTGCCGAGGAAGCTGTCCGCCGGCATCGCGATGCCTTTAGCGATGCGCCGATCTACCGCTCCATGCTCGATGTCGGTGGCGACTACGCGGTGCGCGTGCGCGGCGAGGATCACGTCTGGACCGCGGAAACGGTATCGCGCTTGCAGCACGCGGTGCGCGGCAATTCGCAGGACCACTACCGCGCTTTCGCGCAGATCGTGAACGAGCAGAACGAGCGCTTGGTGACCATCCGCGGCATGTTCCGCCTCAAGAAGGCCGAGGAAGACGGCCGAAAGCCACTGGCTTTGGAAGAGGTCGAACCGGCCAAGGACATCGTGCGGCGCTTCTCGACTGGCGCCATGTCGTTCGGCTCGATCTCGCGCGAAGCGCATACCACGCTTGCGATCGCCATGAACCGCATCGGCGGTAAGTCGAACACTGGCGAAGGCGGCGAGGAGTCCGATCGCTTCAAGCCACTTCCGAACGGCGATTCGATGCGCTCGGCGATCAAGCAGGTCGCCTCGGGCCGCTTCGGCGTCACCGCCGAATATCTCGTCAACTCCGACGTAATGCAGATCAAGATGGCGCAGGGCGCAAAGCCCGGCGAAGGCGGCCAGCTACCCGGCCACAAGGTCGACAAGACCATCGCCAAGGTTCGCCATTCAACACCCGGCGTCGGCCTGATCTCGCCGCCTCCGCACCATGACATTTATTCGATCGAGGACCTGGCACAGCTGATCTTCGACCTGAAGAACGTCAACCCGGCCGGCGACGTTTCGGTGAAGCTCGTGTCGGAGGTCGGCGTCGGCACCGTCGCCGCGGGCGTCTCGAAAGCGCGCGCCGATCACGTCACCATCGCCGGCTTCGAAGGCGGCACTGGCGCCTCTCCGCTCACCTCGATCAAGCACGCTGGCAGCCCCTGGGAAATCGGCCTCGCCGAGACCCACCAGACACTCGTGATCAACCGCTTGCGCGGCCGCATTGCCGTGCAGGTCGACGGCGGTATCCGCACAGGCCGCGACGTCGTGGTGGGCGCCCTGCTCGGCGCCGACGAATTCGGCTTCGCCACCGCGCCGCTGATCGCGGCCGGCTGCATCATGATGCGCAAGTGCCACCTCAACACCTGCCCGGTCGGCGTCGCAACGCAGGACCCGGTGCTGCGCAAGCGCTTCAAGGGTCAGCCCGAGCACGTCATCAACTATTTCTTCTTCGTCGCCGAGGAAGTCCGCGAACTGATGGCCGAGCTCGGCTTCCGTACCTTCGATGAGATGGTCGGGCAGATGCAGATGCTCGACCGACGCAAGCTGGTCGAGCACTGGAAGGCCAAAGGCCTCGACTTCTCCAAACTGTTCACCAAGCCGACAGCGGAAAAAGGCACTGCCATCTACAAGTGCGAGGAGCAGGATCACAAGATCAAGGACATTCTCGACCGCAAGCTGATCACCGAGGCGCAGGCCGCGCTCGATCGCGGCGCGCCGGTACGGCTGCAGGCCGTCATTCGCAATACCGACCGCGCCTGCGGCGGCATGCTTTCGGGCGAAGTGGCCAAGCGCTACGGGCATGAAGGCCTGCCCGACGACACGGTCCACGTCCGCTTCACCGGCACGGCCGGCCAGAGCTTCGGCGCCTGGCTCGCGCGCGGCGTCACCTTCGAACTCGAGGGCGATGCCAACGACTATGTCGGCAAGGGCCTGTCGGGCGGCCGCCTGGTCATCAGGCCGCCGGCGGACTCCGGCATCGTGCCGGAGGAATCGATCATCGTCGGCAACACTGTGCTTTACGGTGCAATTGAAGGCCAATGCTACTTCCGCGGCGTCGCCGGCGAGCGCTTCGCTGTGCGTAATTCCGGCGCGATCGCGGTGATCGAGGGCGCCGGCGACCACTGCTGCGAGTACATGACGGGCGGCGTCGTAGTCGTGCTCGGCCGCACCGGGCGCAATTTCGCGGCCGGCATGTCGGGCGGCATTGCCTACGTGCTCGACGAAGATGAAAGCTTCAAGTCACGCTGCAATCTGGCGATGGTGGAGCTCGAGCCGGTGCCGGAAGAAGAGCAGGTCGCCGAGCAGGAATTCGGCCACTACAACGATCTGGAATCGCACGGCCGCGTCGACGTGATGTCCGATCTCACGACCAAGGATGCCGAGCGGCTGCATATGCTGATCTCGAACCACGCGCGCTACACCGGCTCCAAGCGCGCCGCCGAGATCCTCGCTGACTGGAACAAGCATCGCCCCCTGTTCCGCAAGGTGATGCCGGTCGAATACCGCCGCGCGCTCGCCGAGATGGCGAAGGAAAAGGCCGCCACGATGCAAGCCGCGGAATAGTGCTGTATGGGCAAGGTCACTGGGTTTCTTGAAATCGAGCGTGAAGACCGCGACTACCAACCGGTCGCGGACCGCATCAAGCATTGGCACGAGTTCGTGCTGCCGCTCCAGGAAAAAGAAATCCGGGATCAGGCCGCGCGCTGCATGGATTGCGGCGTGCCCTATTGCCACGGCACCAGCCGGATCACCGGCGCGCCGACCGGCTGCCCGGTCAACAATCAGATTCCGGACTGGAATGACCTGGTCTATCGCGGCAATTGGGACGAGGCGGCGCGCAACCTGCACTCCACCAACAATTTCCCGGAGTTCACCGGCCGCGTCTGCCCGGCGCCGTGCGAAGCGTCCTGCACGCTCAACATCGATGAGAACCCGGTTACCATCAAGACGATCGAGTGCGAAATCGCCGATCGCGCGATTGCCCAGGGTCTCAAGCCCGACAAGCCGCAGCGCAAGACTGGCAAGAAGGTCGCGGTCGTCGGCTCAGGACCGGCGGGGCTTGCCTGCGCGCAGCAGCTCGCACGCGCCGGCCACGACGTGCACGTCTACGAACGCTGGGCGAAAGCCGGTGGCTTGCTCCGTTACGGCATCCCCGACTTCAAGATGGAGAAAGTCCACGTCGATCGCCGCGTCGAGCAGATGCAGGGTGAAGGCGTCACGTTCCACTACAACGCGCATGTCGGCGTGAATGTCCCGGCCGATAGACTGCTCAAAGAGCATGACGCGATCGTCCTCACCGGCGGCAGCGAAAAGCCGCGCGACCTGTCGATCCCCGGGCGCGAGCTCAAGGGTATCCATTTCGCGATGGATTTCCTGCCGCAGCAGAACCGGCGCGTGAGCAACGAGCAGCAGGGAAATGTCGAGCCGATCCTTGCAACGGGAAAGAAAGTCGTGGTCATCGGCGGCGGTGATACCGGCTCCGACTGCATCGGCACGTCGATCCGCCAGGGTGCGCTGTCTGTCACCAATTTCGAGATCATGCCGGAGCCGCCCGAGCACGAGAACAAGATGCTGACCTGGCCGGACTGGCCCCTGAAGCTGCGGATCTCGTCAAGCCATGAGGAAGGCGTCGCGCGTGAATTTGCCGTGCTGACGCAAAAATTCACCGGCGAGAACGGCCAGGTGAAAAAGCTTCACTGCACGCAGGTGGACGCGCAATTCAAGCCGGCGCCGGGCACCGAATTCGAGCTCGAAGCTGATCTCGTGCTGCTCGCCATGGGCTTCGTGCACCCCGTGCACGAGGGCATGCTCAAGGCCCTCAACATTGCCCTCGACCAGCGCGGCAACGTTTCGGCTGACACGATGGCCTACCAGACGTCGGCGCCAAAGGTGTTCGCCGCCGGCGACATGCGGCGTGGCCAGTCATTGGTGGTGTGGGCGATCCGCGAAGGTCGCCAGGCGGCGCATGCCGTTGACAAGTTCCTGATGGGATCGACGACCCTGCCGCGCTGAAGCGGCAGACTTTTTGACTCGAAAAAATTGCGTTAGCGGAGACCGCCGCCGAACAGGCCAATCGGACGCGGCGGGCGCGGCGCGTCATCACGCTGTTGCGGACGGACCGGCTTGGGCTCCGCCCTAGGTTTCGAGGGCGTATTTTGTGTCGTCTTCGCGGCCGGCGTGCTCTTGGGCGCGGTCGTCTTTTTGTCAGACGTGGCGGCCGGTTCGGGACGCGCAGTCTCAGCCGGCGCGGCTGCCATAGCGCCGGCGGGCACCGCCGCTGCCGGCGGCAGCACGGCTTTTCCATCGCTATCGGCCTTCAATGCGAAATCGTCGGCCCGCCCGCGCGGAGCCGCAACGGGCTCACCCTTCACCAGCACGCGAGTCGCCGTGGCATCGCCATGCGGCGAGCTGTTTCCGGCGCCTCCCACCAGTTCCTCCGACGTGGTGGGCACAACCGTCAGCGGCACCACCGGTCCGGCCATGGGACGAGCTGCCGGCTTGCCGTCGGGCGCAACCGGCGCAACCGGCCCCGAAGGAATTGCGATCGGCGCCACACGGCTGTTCATCTGACGGCGGATTTCGCGCTCGACATAATGCGCAAGCTTCAGCGCGCCGCTTTTTGTGAAGAATACGCCGTCGCTCGAACGCAGACGGCGCATCTGGCCTTCATAATCCGGGCCGAAGTTCGAGTATTTTCCCGCCTCGTCGACAAACCCATCCCAGATATCAATATAGATCACACCGGCGCGCTCGGCGCGGCCACGGTAGAGGTCATTAAGGTAGACGGCGTCAGCGGTTGACTTTGTGCCGCGGATCGACGGCAGACCGACCCAGAATACCGGCACTCCTTTGCTCTTGAGCGCGGCAATCGTCTCATCGATGCGCTTCGAATAAATCTCGGCCCACTGGTCGGTGCGGAATTCGATCACGCCGTTCGCCCTTTTGCCGGGCTGCGTCTCGGGCGTTACAATCGAGTCCTGCTCATCGTCGGCCTGGTCCTTTTTCTGGGCGTCCTTGTTGTCCGGCGCCGGCTTGCTTGCTTTGTCCTTTTCTTTCTTCTTGTCCGCTTCCTTCGCCAGGTCGCGCTCGCGGATATTTTGGCGATCGCTGACGCCGAGCATCATCACCACGAAATTCGCCTTCTCCTGAGTGAGGATGTCGCGCGCAACATGCCACCAATCGAGATCGCCCTTCGTCTCATATCGCAGCAGTCCCGAGTGAACCTTGTTCTTGCGGACAACGGCAATCTCCGGTGAATCCGCGAGGGCGTCTTCCAATCCGTAGGCAAGCCAGTCGGCCATGGCGTCGCCCATGACGACGACCGAGGTCGTCGGCGCCACTGCATCCGGTTTTGTTTCCGCCTTTTTCGGCGGTGGCGCGCGAGAGTTGTCCACCGGCGCCTGCTGCTCGGTGTTGTCGAACTGCCGCTGCCCGCCCCCGAAAAAGCCGCCGCCAAAAAAGCCGCCGCCGCTCGGCCGTTGCGGACGCTGCCGGCTTAGAAATGGAAAGCGATCATCGCCAAAAAACTGCGCTTGCGCCGGTGAATTGACGGCTAGTTCGAGAGCGGCAAGGCTCGCGACGTCCACCGCAGCCAAAAGGGCCGCTCCAACGAGCCAGCGCGAAACCCGGTTCTTTCCAGTCATGCGAGGTGCCAGACTAAAGGGTCCGTACTGCTGCAACGGCCCTGACCGCCATGGACCATTAGCGCCTGAAAAATGTCAACTCAAAGGTGGCCAGACCGCTATCCTTAACGCGCGCGCAGCTGGTCCAGGATGCCGGCGGAGGCAAAACCGTCCGGAATCCGGCCGCTTCTGGCCTGAAATTCGCGAATTGCAGCACGGGTCTTAAGTCCAAACTGACCATCGGGCTCGCCGACATCAAAACCGTGCCGCGCAAGCAGCTGTTGAAGTTCCAGACGCTCCGTCCGTGACAGAACACGCTCATACCGCGGCCAGTCCTGTGCGAACGCGCCACCGCCGCGCAACCGATCCGCCAGATGCCCGATCGCCAAGGCGTAGGCTTCAGCGGGGTTGTATTTCATGATGACGCTGAAGTTCGTGAGCATCAGGAAGCCGGGTCCCTGCACGCCGGCGGGCACCAACAGAAACGCGTGATCGTCCGGTCGCGGGAACGGATGGCCGTCGGGGCGCCTGATACCGTGACGTTCCCATTCGCGGATGGACATCGATCGGCCATGGTCGGCGAGAAGAAAATTGAATGTTGTCGGTACCACAACCTCGTAGCCCCAGGTCTGGCCGGTGATCCAGCCGTCTTTTTTCAGATTGTTGGCGGTCGAGGCGATGACGTCAGGCATCGAGTCGACGACGTCACGACGCCCGTCACGGTCAAAGTCGACGGCATAGCGCTTGAATGCGGTCGGCATGAACTGCGTCGGCCCGAATGCTCCGGCCCACGAGCCGACAAGGTGCTCAGGCCGGACGTCGCCGCGCTGAAGAATTTCAAGGGTCGACAGGAATTCCTCGCGGAAATAGCTCTGCCGCCTTCCAATACAGGCCAGCGTCGCAGTGGAACGCAGCACTGGGCGTTCGCCGCCAAGCGTTCCGTAGTTTGTTTCGACGCCCCAAATTGCCGCGATCGTATAGCGGTCGACACCATAGGTCCGCTCTACGGCATCAAAGACGTTGCGGTATTTTTCTAGCAGCATGCGGCCTCGGTCGATGCGTTCGCTCGTCACGAGGATATCGAGATAGTCCCAGACCGATTTGGTGAACTCGGGCTGGTTATCCAGCAGGTCCATGATGCGCAGATCGGGCGTCAGCGCCGCTGTGTACTTCGTAAAAGTGGTCCGCGAAACGCCGCGCTTCGTGGCCGC
>DATBTA010000293.1:0-12010 GCA_036559505.1 Pseudolabrys sp.
GCGATCCGGCTCGCGGCGCTGATGGGGAAGCGCGTCATCCACGTGATGACACATGACTCCATCGGCCTTGGCGAAGACGGACCGACGCATCAGCCGGTTGAGCATCTTGCGGCTCTGCGTGCCATCCCGAATCTGCTGGTGTTTCGCCCTTGCGACGCAGTGGAAACGGCCGAGTGCTGGCAGGTCGCGCTCGCGACCGAAAACCGTCCGAGCATCCTCGCGCTTACGCGGCAGAACCTGCCGCAGCTACGCAATCGCTTCGATGCCGAAAATATTTGCGCGCGCGGTGCCTATGAAATCGCAGGCCCGGACTGCAAGGCCGATGTTTCAATCTTCGCGACCGGGTCCGAAGTTGCGATCGCTGTCGACGGTGCAAAAGTTTTGGCCGAGCGCGGCATCGCCGCGCGGGTGGTCTCGGTCCCCTGCTTCGAGCTGTTCCTGGAGCAAGGCGAAGACTACCGGCGCGCCATCATTGGCGGCGCCCGCGTCAATATCGGCGTCGAAGCCGCCGTGCGGCAAGGTTGGGACGCCATCATCGGTTCCGATGGTGTCTTCGTCGGGATGAACTCGTTCGGCGCCAGCGCGCCTTACAAGGAACTGTACAAAAAGTTTGGAATTACCGCAGAAGCGGTCGCCGGTGCGGCACTTTCCAAGCTTGGGAAGATGTGACCAGGCACTATATATCGCGACAAGACCGAATTAAGCCGGGAGTAATTCATGACAGTCCGTGTTGGCATTAACGGGTTTGGCCGCATCGGCCGCAATATCCTTCGCGCCATTGCCGAAGCCGGTCGCAAGGACATCGAAGTCGTGGCCATCAACGACCTCGGTCCGGTTGAAACCAACGCACACCTGCTGCGCTATGACAGCGTGCACGGCCGCTTTCCCGGTCAAGTGACTGTCAAAGGCGACACGATCAGTGTCGGGAACGGGGCGATCAAGGTCACGGCCGAGCGCGATCCGACGAAGCTGCCCTGGAAGGATCTCGGCGTCGACATTGCGATGGAATGCACCGGCATTTTCACCGCAAAAGAAAAGGCCTCGGCGCATCTCACCGCAGGCGCCAAACGCGTTCTTGTTTCGGCGCCCGCCGACGGCGCCGATCTCACCGTCGTCTTCGGCGTCAATCACGACAAGCTCACCAGGGACCACAAGATCGTCTCGAACGGTTCGTGCACGACAAATTGTCTCGCGCCCGTCGCCAAAGTGCTCAACGACGCGGTCGGAATCGAAAGCGGATTCATGACCACAATCCACGCCTATACGGGCGACCAGCCGACGCTCGACACTTTGCACAAAGACCTCTACCGCGGGCGCGCGGCGGCAATGTCAATGATCCCGACATCGACCGGCGCCGCAAAGGCAATCGGTCTCGTCCTGCCCGAGCTCAAGGGCAAGCTCGACGGCGTCTCGATCCGCGTGCCGACGCCGAACGTGTCGGTCATCGACCTTAAGATCGTCGCGAAGAAACAGACGACCAAGGAAGAGATCAATGACGCGGTCAAACGTGCGGCGGAACAGCAGCTTAAGGGCATCCTCAACTACACGAACGATCCCAACGTTTCGATCGATTTCAATCACGACCCACACTCGTCCACGTTTCACATGGACCAGACCAAGGTCATCAACGGCACGCTGGTGCGCGTGATGGCCTGGTACGACAACGAGTGGGGCTTCTCCAACCGCATGGCGGATACAGCCGTCGCGATGGGCAAATTGCTCTGACGGTCGCTGCGGGGCGGCCTATGACCGGATTTCGAACGCTCGACCGCGTCGATGTAAAAGGCAAACGGATTCTACTCCGCGTCGACCTGAATGTGCCGGTCGAGAACGGAGTCGTGACGGATGCGACACGTATCGAGCGTGTGGCGCCGGCGATCACCGAGCTCGCCGACCAAGGCGGCAAGGTCATCCTGCTGTCGCATTTCGGGCGCCCGAAGGGGCGCGACCCCAAGCATTCTCTGAAACCGGTCGCCGCCGAAGTTGCACGGATTATCAAGCGGCCGGTTGGGTTCGCCGACGACTGCATCGGGGAGCCGGCCGCGCGCGCGGTTGCCGCGATGAAGCCCGGCGACATCGTGTGCCTGGAAAACACCCGCTTTCATCCGGGCGAGGAAAAGAACGACCCCGCCTTCGTTGCCGAGCTTGCAAAGCTCGGCGACATTTGGGTGAACGACGCATTCTCTGCCGCGCACCGCGCGCACGCTTCCACCGAAGGTCTTGGTCATAAGCTTCCAGTCTACGCCGGGCGCACGATGCAGGCTGAGCTCGAAGCGCTTTCGCGGGCCCTGGATCACCCGCAGCGACCGCTTGCAGCGATCGTCGGCGGCGCAAAGATTTCGACCAAGCTGGACTTGCTGGGCAATCTGCTCGACAAGGTGAATATCCTGATCATTGGTGGCGCTATGGCCAATACTTTCCTGCTGGCGCAGGGGAAAGACGTCGGCAAATCTCTCGTGGAAGCCGACCTCGCCGGCACCGCGCGCGATATCATGGCAAAGGCCAAGGCTACGAAGCGAGAGATCGTGCTGCCCGTCGATGCTGTCGTCGCGCAGAAATTTGAAGCGCGAGCGCCCTCTCGGGTCGTTGACGTCGACAAAGTCGGCGGCGCTGAGATGATTCTCGATATCGGCCCGCGCAGCGTCGAGCAGGTTGTGTCCGTGTTGGCGCGCGCGAAGACGCTGGTATGGAACGGCCCGTTCGGCGCCTTCGAAATTGAACCGTTCGACAACGGCACCGTCGAGGTCGCGGAGGCCGCAGCGGAACTGAGTGAAGCCGGCGAGCTTGTCTCGGTGGCGGGCGGCGGAGATACGGTCGCGGCACTCAATGTCGCAGGCGTGGCCGACCGCCTCACCTATGTTTCAACCGCGGGGGGCGCCTTCCTGGAATGGCTTGAAGGCAAGGCCTTGCCCGGAGTCGAGGTATTGCGGGTAAAATGACGTCGAGCAGCGCTGCCGGCGAATCTGAAGGGATGCGATGGAGAAAACCATGAAACTCGATGAACTGAACAAGGTCGCTCAGGCCATGGTGGCGTCCGGCAAGGGCATCCTGGCCGCAGACGAATCCTCTGGCACGATCAAGAAGCGCTTCGATGCGATCGGCGTCGATTCCACTGAAGACATGCGTCGCGATTATCGCGAAATGCTCTTCCGCTCGGCCGAGGGGATGAAGCACATTTCAGGCGTCATCCTCTACGACGAGACCATCTGGCAAAAAGCGAAGGACGGCACGCCGTTGGTCGAGCTGATCAAGAAGGCGGGCGCGATTCCAGGCATCAAAGTCGACGAAGGGACAAAGCCACTGCCCGAGTGCCCGGGTGAAGTGGTGACCATCGGCCTCGACAAGCTCGCCGACCGCCTGCCGAAATATTACGAGCAGGGCGCGCGCTTTGCGAAATGGCGCGCCGTAATTGACATCGGCACAGGCGGAATCCCCAGTTACACCTGCATCCGAGCTAACGCACACGCGCTCGCGCGCTATGCCGCGCTGTGCCAGGCGGCGCAGATCGTGCCAATCGTCGAGCCGGAAGTGTTGATGGACGGCGATCACGACGTCGAACGCTGCCAGCAAGTCACCGAACTGGTTCTCAAGCTCCAGTTCGAGGAACTCTATTTCAACCGCGTTGCGCTCGAAGGCATGGTGCTAAAGCCCAACATGGTGATTTCCGGAAAGAAAAATGGCAAGCGTGCCGGCATCGAGGAAGTTGCCGAGAGGACCGTCAGGGTACTCAAGAATTGCGTGCCGGGCGCGGTACCAGGCATCGCCTTCTTGTCAGGCGGCCAGAGCGACGAGGAGGCGACTGCTCACCTCGATGCTATGAACAAGATCGGCAATCTGCCGTGGAAGCTGACCTTCTCCTACGGCCGCGCGCTGCAGCACGCGCCGCAGACGACCTGGAAGGGCAAATCCGAAAACGTCGCTGCGGCACAGCGCGCGTTCTCCCATCGCGCCAAAATGAACGGCCTGGCGGCGCTGGGCCAGTGGAAATCCGACCTGGAAAAGAAAGCGGCCTAAAGAGCGCGGCTGGATTAGCAAAAGGCCGCGTCGCGAGCGCGGCCTTTCGCTTTTTCGACCCCGTTGCGTGCGGGATCAGTCGCAATTGGTTTTCTGAACCGTCTTCGATCCGGTGATGTCTTCCTTGTGCACCGTCTTGGACGAGCAATCGCCCGAGCCGGTCGTTTCCTTGGTGATCGTCTTTTTCTCGGTGCCAAGGAACCCGTCTCGTTTCTCGATCGTGACCGACGTATTCGGCCTGTCGTGCTCGATCACGACTGCCGGGTCACGCCGTTCCTCGATGACGACTTGCGCGTTGGCGGAAAACGCGCCTAACGCGGTCGCGGCGAGCGCGACTGCGAGGACATTGAGCTTCATGGTCGCCTCCTGTAATAAGCCTCGCCTGTAAACGCCCTGCCCGCTTCGGACGTTCCGATAAATTTCACACAATGCAAGGATACGAAACGTGATTGATCTCTATACCTGGACGACCCCAAATGGCCGCAAGATTTCCATTGCATTGGAGGAGTTCGGCCTGCCTTACACCGTGCATCCGATCGATATTTCCAAGGATGAACAGTTTGCGCCCGAGTTCCTGAAAATCGCTCCTAATAACCGCATTCCGGCCATCGTCGATCGGGATACGAACATTGCGCTGATGGAATCTGGCGCGATCCTGATCTATCTCGCCGACAAAACGGGCAAGCTGATGCCGAAATCGGGCGAAAGCCGTTACCGGGTGATCGAGTGGCTGATGTGGCAGATGGGCGGCCCCGGGCCGATGCTCGGCCAGGTGCATCACTTCGTGAAATACAACAAAGGCAAAGCGCCCTACGCCGAAGAGCGCTACCTGAAGGAAGGTCACCGCCTCTACAAGGTGCTCAATACGCGGCTTGAAGGCCGCGAGTTCGTTGCCGACCAATATTCGATCGCCGATATCGCCATCTGGCCCTGGATCTCGCGCTTCGAATGGCAGACCATCGACATGAAGCAGTACCCCAACGTCAAGCGCTGGTACGAGAGCATTGCCGCCCGCCCGGCTGTGCAAAAAGGCTACCGGATTCCGAAGGATATGGGGCCCGTGCCGATGCCGACGTGACGGCTCGGCTTGGACGAAGGATTTCAGGCGAATACTCTTAGGGACTGATTCGCTGGCGGCCGCGTGGTGATGTTGCGTTTGCAGTGGTTGCAACGTTATCGAGGCCATGTCGAAACCACAGCCCAAACCAAGCCCCACAAGATCCGCCGCCGATGCGCTGCGCCAGGCGGTTCTGTGTCACCAGCGCGGTCAATTGGGCGAAGCTGAAACGCTCTATCGGTGCACCCTCGACTCCGATCCCGATAATTTCGACGCGCTCCACCTCTACGGCGTTCTCAAGCATCAACGCGGCAACCATGCGGACGCGCTTAATTTTATCGCGCGCGCGCTCAAGAGCAACGCGCGGTCGGCGGCAGCGCACTCCCACTACGGCACGGTCCTCGCGATGCTTGGAAGGGCCGAGGACGCGCTCAAGAGCTACGACCGGGCCATTGCCCTCAAACCCGATTTCGCCGAAGCGCTCAATAACCGCGGCAACGCTCTGCGTACGCTCAAGCGGCCGCAAGAGGCGCTGACGAGCTTTGATCGCGCCGTCACGGTGCGGGCTGATTATGCGGAGGCTCTTAACAATCGCGGAAATTCCCTGGTCGATCTAGGTCGGCCCGAGGACGCGCTGGAAAGCTATGACCGGGCCCTTGCGCATCGCCCGAAATATGTGGATGCGCTGATCAACCGGGCAAATACTCTGCGCTTGCTCGGCCGCCATGATGAGGCGCTTACCAGTTTCGACCGGGCTGTCCTGTTCAAGCCAGATCACGCCGAAGGTTACCTTGGTCACGGCAACACACTCCTGGCGTTGAAAAGGCCGGCGGAAGCCGTACATAGCTATGATCGCGCGATTGCGCTCGCGCCGACTAGTGTTGATGCCCTTGCCAATCGTGGCCGCGCGCTGCGTGAGCTCAAGCGTTACGATCAATCACTCTCGAGCTACGACCGCGCGCTGTCGATCAAATCGGACGACGCCGCACTGCTGGTCGGCCGTGGCAACACTCATTATGCGATGAAATCCTTTGCCGCAGCGCTTGCGGACTACGACCGTGCTCTGGCCATCCGGCCAGATTTCGCCGAGGCGCATGGCAATCGCGGTAATGCCCTGCGCGAAATGGGCCGGCACGGCGAGGCGCTGGACGCGTGCAATCGCGCTCTCGCACTCAAGCCCGATTACAACGAAGGCTATAACAATCGCGGCAACGCGCTGATCGAGCTCAACCGCCCGGCCGACGCGCTTGCCGATTATGACCGCGCGCTGGAAGCAGCGCCCGATAATGTCTATGCGTGGGTCAATCGAGGCAACGCGCTGCGCTACCTTGATCGGGCCGAAGAAGCGATCGAGAGCTTCGATCGGGCCATCGCGCTCGCTCCCGATCTTGCCGAAGCGCACTGGAACAAAGGCTTGCTGTGCCTTTCCGCCGGCGATTTCGCGCGCGGCTGGGCCGGCTATGAGTGGCGCTGGCGGCGCGAAGGAGAACTGCAGCCGCGCGAGTTCACGCAACCACAGTGGCGCGGCGAAACGCTGGCCGGCAAGACCATCCTGCTGCACGCCGAACAGGGTTTCGGCGACAGCATCCAGTTCATTCGTTACCTGCCGATGGTTGCCGAGAAGGGCGGCAAGATCATCCTCGAGATCCCCGACGGTCTGGTGCCGCTGGTCGAAAATGCCGCGAAGATCGACCGCATCTATCGCCGTGGCGATAAGCTGCCACACTTCGACGCTCACTGCCCGCTCATGAGTCTTCCACTCGCCTTCGGCACGACGATCCACACCATTCCGGCGTCCGTTCCGTATCTCCATGCACCAGGCAAGCGCACCAAGGTTTGGCGGGATCGGCTGGGAGACCTAAGGAGGCCACGGATCGGTCTCGTCTGGTCGGGAAAGCCAACCCACAAGAATGACCACAATCGCAGTATCGCGCTCCCCCGCCTCAAGCCCTTGTTGTCGGTGGCGGGCACACAATTCGTCAGCCTGCAACGCGAGTATCGCGCCAGTGACCTCGCGGCACTCGACCAACTGCCGATCCGGCGTATTGATGGCCTCCTCACCGACTTTGCCGACACGGCGGCGGTGATCGGTGAACTCGACCTCGTCATTGCCGTCGACACAGCGGCGGCGCACCTCGCCGGGGCAATGGCCAAGCAGCTATGGCTGCTTGTGCCGCATGTGCAGGACTGGCGCTGGTTGCGCGGCCGCACCGACAGCCCCTGGTATCCGACAGCAAAGCTGTTTCGACAGCCGCAAATCGGCGATTGGGACGGGGCAATTGCAGCAATGGCAAAAGCGCTCGCGGGCTTTGCGGAGACCTGCGTCACCTTGGCCAAGTGACGATGCAGGTCAATTTTTCGCCTGATTAGGCTAGCATCCGACCGTCATGGCCTTGCGACCCAAGAACCCGGCGCCTCGTCCGGCACCTAGGCTCTATCTGATGACACCGCCGGTTGCGGACCCGTCCATATTTTTGGACCAGCTGGCTTCGGCTTTGGATGCCGGAGACGTTGCTGCAGTGCTGCTGCGGCTGGCCGAGGCCGACGAACGCACCTTGATCAATCGTGTCAAAGCGCTGGCGCCGGCGGTCCAGGACAAAGGCGCCGCACTTCTACTCGATGGCCACGTCAATTTGGTGGCGCGCGGTGGTGCCGACGGCGCGCATCTCAGCGGTATCGCGGATTTCACCGTCGCGCTTGAAACGCTCAAACCCGAACGCATTGCGGGTGCGGGCAGGCTCGCCAGCCGGCACGATGCAATGCTCGCCGCCGAGCGAGGCGCAGACTACGTGATGTTCGGCGAGCCGGATTCGACCGGGGAGTGCCCGGCTTTCGCGGCCGTGGAAGAGCGCATCGGCTGGTGGGCTGAAGTCTTCGAAATCCCGTGCGTGGGCTATTCTGACTCACTTGCGACGATTTCGCCGCTGGTTGCGGCCGGCGCCGACTTTGTTGCGCTTTGCGATGCGGTATGGCGTGAGCCAGACTCTATTGCCGAAACGATCCGCGAGGCGGGTCGTCATCTTCGCCTTCCGGAGCCGGCCACATGATCCGGCCGATTTGCGGTCCCCTCGCCGCGTTGATGGCAATCGCTGTGGTCACGACCGCCATGGCGCAGCCGACGAAAAATGCACCCCTGCCGACGCCTGCGCCGAATGCAACCCCCAACTCGGATCAGTCGAACGTCGATGTCGCTTATGGCGCCTTCCAGCGGGGGTTCTATCTCACCGCATTCAACGAGGCGACGAAGCGAGCGCAACAGAACGATCCGGCAGCCATGACACTGCTTGGCGAGCTTTACGCGCAGGGCCTTGGCGTCGGGCGCGACGATTCAAAAGCGGCTCAATGGTACAAGATGGCTGCGGTCAAAGGCGATCGCGACGCGATCTTTGCGCTTGCGATGTTCAGTTTCCAGGGCCGCGCCGGTCCGCGCAGTGTCGACGAGGCCGCGCGTCTCCTGGAGGCGGCCGCCAAGCTTGGACACCCGAGCGCGGCCTATGATCTCGGACTGCTTTATCTCCAGGGTCAGCAATTTCCGCAGGACTTCAAGCGTGCCGCCGAACTTTTCGTGATAGCGTCGGAAGCCGGCAGCTCCGAGGCGCAGTACGCGCTTGCAACCATGTATAAAGAAGGCCGCGGCGCGCCGAAGGACATCGGCAAGGCGATGCGTCTCATGCAGCAGGCTTCGGTCGGCGGCAACGCCGACGCGATGGTGGAATTCGCGATCGCTCAATTCAATGGAGACGGCACGGCCAAAGACGAAGCGGCTGCCGCACGCCTTTTCCTGAAGGCGGCGCATCTTGGCAGTCCAATCGCGCAAAACCGGCTGGCACGTATCCTGATGGCGGGTCGCGGCATGCCCGCTAACCCGACCGAGGCCGTCAAATGGCACCTCGTCGCCAAGGCCGGCGGCAACAGCGATCCTGACCTCGACGTGTTCGCGTCAAAACAGAGCCAGGCCGTGCGCGACGCGGCGGATCAAGCAGCGAAGAAATGGTTGTCGACTGTGGTCGCGCGGCGGCCTTGACGACAGACGCCTTCACGGGCAGACCGCAGGCCCCATGCAGCATTCAGCCTTGCTCAATGTCATGATCGCCGCTGCGCGCAAGGCCGCGCGCGCGATCAAACGCGACTTCGGCGAACTTGAAAAGTTGCAGGTCTCATTGAAGAGCCCGGCCAATTTCGTAACAGCCGCCGACCGTCGCGCCGAAGAAACCATTTACGCAGAGCTCATGAAGGCAAGGCCGGGATACGGTTTTCTCGGTGAGGAAACCGGCCGGCGCGAAGGCACCGACAAGAGCCATATGTGGATCGTCGATCCGCTCGATGGCACCACCAATTTCCTGCACGGCATCCCTCACTTCGCAATTTCGATAGCGCTCGAGCGCGACGGCGCCGTGGTCGCCGGCCTGATCTACAATCCGGCGATCGATGAAATGTTCATCGCCGAGAAGGGCAAGGGCGCGTTTCTCAACGATCAACGCATTCGCGTCGCAGGGCGAACGCGACTTGCAGAGGCGGTCGTCGCGTGCGGAATTGCCCACCACGGACATGGCGACGTCGACCTGTCGCGAAAGGAAGTCAGCGCCGTGCAGGAGCACGTGGCGGGGGTGAGGCGCTTTGGCGCCGCTGCGCTTGATCTCGCCTGGATAGCGGCGGGACGGCTTGACGGCTATTGGGAAAGGACGCTGAAGCCGTGGGACATGGCGGCGGGATTGGTCCTCGTGCGGGAGGCCGGCGGTTTCGTCACCGATTGTGACGGCCGGGACGAGATCCTCAGCAAAGGCCACGCCGTCGCCGGCAATGAACCGATCCACAAAGGGTTGTTGTCCCTGCTCAAGACCGCCGGAAAAGACCAGGCATCGTAATTTCAACTCAATCGGCGGCTTTATCGAGGTGCGCCGGGGTTCCGGCACAACTGCTTTTTACAGATCGCATGTCTGTGTCATAGTGCGTCGCAGGGGCTTGCAGGCGCAACGTCGAAACTCATGGCGAAAGAAATCGATCCTCTCAAGCTGTCGTCTCCGCGGATCTTCCTGTTCAGGATGCTGGTCTTCGTCATCCTGGTCGGGCTGGTTGCCTTCGTGCTGCACAAGCAGATCGAAGTCGCATTCATGGCAAATCCCGGGCTTAACGCGCTGATCCTCGGCGTCGAAGTGATCGGCATTATCCTCTCGTTCCGGCAGGTGTTGCGGCTTTATCCGGAGATCGCCTGGGTCAACAATTTCCGGCTGGCCGACCCGGGCCTCGCCGTCGACCGGCCGCCGGTGCTGCTTGCGCCAATGGCGACAATCCTCGGCAGTCGTGTCGGCCGCATGGCCATGTCTTCGCAATTGATGCGCGGCATTCTCGACTCGATCGCCACACGTCTCGACGAGGCGCGTGACATCTCCCGTTACATGACCGGTCTTCTGGTGTTTCTCGGCCTCCTCGGCACGTTCTGGGGCCTGATCGAAACCGTCAGTTCGGTCGGCAATGTGATCCAAGGCCTCAAGGCGAGCGGCGACACCGGAACCATGTTCGATTCCCTGCGCGACGGCCTTGCTGCGCCGCTGTCAGGCATGGGCATTTCATTCTCGTCGTCGCTGTTCGGGCTTGCGGGCTCGCTCGTTCTCGGTTTCCTCGATCTGCAGTCGAGCCAGGCCCAGAACCGTTTCTACACCGAGCTCGAAGACTGGCTGTCCACAACCGTTTACGACCAAGCCGCCGAGCCCGCTGCTGCCGCCGGCATGGGGGGCGAGGTTCGCTCCGCCATCGAGCGGCTACGCGAGGCGGTCGACCAGGCGGGCGCGAGCAAATCCGCATCCGCGGCCATGGCCAATCTGGCCGAGGCGATCCAGGGGTTGGTGCACCACATGCGCACCGAGCAGCAGATGATCAGAGACTGGGTCGACTCGCAGGCCGACCAGCAGCGCGAGATCAAGAAGCTGCTCGAAGTGATGGTACGCGAGCACGTGAACCGTTGAGTGCAGACTGATGGCGCTTGCAAGAGCCCGCCGCAGCGAAAGCGGCATGAACTACTGGCCGGGCTTCGTCGATGCCCTGTCGACGCTGATCCTCGGCATCATCTTCCTGCTCACCGTCTTCGTTGTCGTGCAGTTTTACCTGCAGCAGGAAGTCGCCGGAAAAGATACAGCGCTCAACCGCCTGAACGCGCAGATCGCACAGCTCACCGAGCTGCTGTCGTTGGAAAAGTCCGGCAAGACCGATGTCGAGGACCAGCTCGCGCAGTTGCGTGCGACACTGGCAACCGCGGAAAGTGAGCGCGACCGCCTCAAGGGCGCGGCTGAAAGCGCCGGCGCCGGTGCTACGGCCGCTCAGGGCAAGGTGTCCGAGCTCACCGGCCAGATCGAGGGCGAAAAGAGAATCTCGGCGCGGGCGCTGGCGCAGGTCGAAGTGCTCAACCAGCAGATCGCGGCCCTGCGCCGACAGCTGGCGGCATTGGAGCAGACGCTCGATGCTGCCGAGAAGAAGGACAAGGATTCCCAGAGCCGCATCACCGAGCTTGGACAGCGGCTCAACCTCGCATTGGCCGAGCGCGTGAATGAGCTCAAGCGCTATCGTTCCGACTTCTTTGGCAAGCTGCGTGAAATCCTTGGCAATCGCGCCGACGTCCGTGTCGTAGGGGACCGTTTCGTCCTGCAATCCGAGGTCTTCTTCGACACAGGCAAGGCCGACCTCAAGCCCGAAGGCCGGGCCGAGCTCGACAAGGTTGCCGACGCCCTGCTCGAGCTGGAAAAGCAGATCCCCGCCGATCTTGCCTGGGTCTTGCGCGTTGACGGCCACACCGACGTGCGGCCGATCTCAGGGGGCGTATTCAAGTCGAACTGGGACCTTTCGGCGGCCCGCGCGATTTCGGTCGTGCAATACCTGGTCGGCAAGGGCGTTTCTCCGCAGCGGCTTGTGGCCGCCGGGTTCGGCGAGTTCCAGCCAATCGACCTC
>DATBTA010000294.1:0-2464 GCA_036559505.1 Pseudolabrys sp.
AGCAAACTTTGGGGACAAACGGACCGCGAGAACGAAGGCAGTATTGGGCGATCCTGGACGTCCGGAAAGCATTTTTCTCGGGGGGCGGCCCTGGGTTTTTATGCCTCCGGCCATGACGGAAAAATGACGGAAAAATGGGACTTGCGCGCACCAGACGGCAAACCAGCCGTCCACGCGCGGCGGGGGACAGGACGGGGAAAAGCGGTTTGCACCCAGCCTTGGAGTCGCTGATTCTCGGAATTGAGTCAGTGCGTTAGCTTAGAAGCGGGCGGTGAGAAATGCGCCGCACGGCTTACCCAAGGCTGTGAATTGACGTCCGGGCGTGCATCGCTAGTGAAATCCGGCCGCTGCCGAAACGACCGCGCCATCGAGACCGTTGAATCCGTGATGGCCGCGCGCTTGGCAGGGGTCACCGGAATCCATTCCGCCGTCGAGCCATTTGACGCTGGCCTTCCCGCCGGCCCAGCGAATGAACGGTTCAACGCCAGCGGGCAGGGTGAACCGGCATGAATCGTGCCGGTGCGCGATCACCAAAGTGCGCGGCAATAACCTTGGTGAGCCAAGAATATTTGCGACGTTTTGGCGGCTGCCGGAGCCATCGGTCAGGAACCCGGAGGTCAGGACAAGCGTGTCCGGTTTCGCTCCGCCTGCGATTCCATGCGCTGCGCGAAGCGTGCCCTTGCTTGTCGCAACAACCGTAACCGGCCGCTTGATGGCAGCCATGTAGTCCACGGCGCGCGCAAGATTGACGTCGGCATCTACAACGAGAACCGCAAGCCCGTGCGCGAGATAGGCGTTGCGCGTGCGCACCAGTTGATTGCCCTTGAGCTTGCCAATCATGCCGCCAGGACCGGCCGCTATGTACCCGTCGCCTCCAGGCATCAGGATGACGCTCGCGCGCGGCGCGGTGGGACGCAGCAGGACCGCATTTGAACCGCCGATGCCGACAGTCTCATCCGCTCGAAGGATAGGTGTGCCCGACAACAGCAGCGCGATGACCGAAGCGATCAACAGAGCGTAACGCATTGCGCTCTCCGCTTTTTGAAAGCGGCGCACTCAATCATCGAAACGTCATGGCGGCAAGCTACCGGCCGCTGGCGGTCTTTCTGCTGCTCAGGTCTTTCGGCGCGGCATCGGCTTCCGGCCCGCTCTTGACGGCGACCTGCCGGGAGTGTGGCAGCGCCTCGGGATGCTCGCGCTGGATAAAGTCGATGAGCTTTTCGCGCACCTCGCAGCGCAAGTCGAAGGCCGCCCCCGATGAGCGGGCGCCCATCAGCAGACGCAGCTCCATTGTGCCTTCCTTGAAGTCGGTAATCTGCAGGGCGGCCGTCTGACCATCCCACAATTTGGATTCCTTGACGATATCCCTGAATTTCTGGCGGATAATGCCGACCGGCGCCCGGTAGTCGAGATACATCATCACGTTGCCGATGAGCGAAGAGTTTTCGCGTGTCCAGTTCTGGAACGGCTTCTCGATAAAGTAAGTGAGCGGGACGATCATCCGCCGCAGATCCCACAGCTTCACGACGACATAAGTGGATGTGATCTCCTCGATGGTGCCGTACTCGTTTTCGACAATGACCGCGTCATAGAGCCGGATCGGCTGCGTCATCGCGAGCTGTATGCCCGCCATCAGGTTGCTGAGCACCGGCCGCGCGGCGAGACCTGCGACGATGCCCGCAACACCGGCCGAGGCAAAAAGGCTCACGCCGTACTGCCGCACGGCCGGGAACGTCATCAGGGCGGCACTGAGTGTGAGCATGACCAGCAGCACGTCGACCGTGCGCGCAAGAACGCGTACCTGTGTGTTGTGCTTGCGCGCGAGCAGGTTGTCGTCGATGTCGAGGCGGAATCGGCGCAAGTAGAGATCGGCGGCGATATGCAGCGTTATGATCGCCGCCCAGCCGATGAGGCCGATCACGGCGACTGCCATCATGCGGGCGAGCAGAGCCGCAGTTTCCGGCGGCAGCGGTGCGACCGGGACGGCAATCATCATCGCCAGAATCAGTAGTGCCGCCTTTGTGAGCCCACGCGTCTGGGTGAAGACTGAGAAGACGAAAGGATAACGTCCGGCTATGGCCCGACGGACAAGCTTGCGCGCCCAGCGATGGAGCGCGAGCGCAAAAAGGACCGCGATCGCGAGGATTAGCAGTGCGACCACCAGATCGGGCAGCCAGTTGAGCAGGTCCTTGATCGAGGTCAGCGCGGGTCTGAGCGAATCCATGCGCCTTTCATATCATTCATGTCTGTGCGGCAAATATGGCCTAATATCCAAGAGCTTCAACATGCTCTCGCTGGACAAGGCCGCGGTCAGGTGGCAAAACGCCCCCGTTGCAACGGGATTTAATGCGCGACGCCGATGAAAAGTTTCCTGCTCAAATTGTTCACCTGGTGGAATTCGCAGACCTTCGGGACGCAATTCTGGACCTGGATGTATGGCGAGATCGTCGGCGACGACGAGTTC
>DATBTA010000295.1:0-1945 GCA_036559505.1 Pseudolabrys sp.
TCCATCGGAAACGGCTCTCTGTCTCATCTCGCGATGGAAGCAATCGCGATCAAGGCCGGCACTCAACTTGTGCACGTGCCCTATGCCAGTTCGCCGCAGGCCGTCACCGCGGTGATCCGAAATGACGCCCAGATGGCTTGTCTTCCGGCGATTGCGGTGACGCCACAGGCCAAAGCGGGCGCGGTTAAAATTCTGGCCGTTTCCACGGCCCACCGCTCGCCTTACTTGCCGGACGTTCCAACTCTCAAGGAGGCCGGCATCGACGTGGAAGCCGATGCCTGGAATGGCCTGATTGCGCCGGGAGGCACGCCGAAATCGGTCGCCGAGAAAATCAGCAAGGATGTTTCCGAGATCATCAGGCAGCCGGCCATGCGCGAAAAGCTGGCCACCCAGTTGATGGAGCCGGTCGGCTCCTCGCCAGACGAATTGCGCGCGCGAATGGATGGCGAAATTTCCCGTTGGGCGCCGGTCATCAAGGCAGCGAATGTGAAAATAAACTAGGCTGCCGCCCGGTCTTTCACATCCTTGATGTCGGTAAATGACATCCCCGGAGCGCGTTCTTGCGTGTAATCGAGGATGAACTGATTGCGCGCCATGAAGACCTTGTCGCCATCGAGGTCTTCCGCACAACTTGAGTAGTTGGCCTGCACAAACTCTTCGAGCTTTTTGCCATCGTCCGAGGAGATCCAGCGCGCCAGTTGAAATTCAGGCTGCTCGAAGCCGACGTCGAGACCGTATTCCTCCGACAGCCGCACCTTCAGCACGTCGAGCTGCAGCGGCCCGACAACGCCGACCAACGCAGGCGCACCGTCAAGCGGGCGGAACACCTGCACGACTCCCTCTTCAGCCATCTGCTGCAGCGCCTCTTTTAGTTTCTTAGCCTTCATCGGGTCGCCCAGCTTTACGCGACGCAGGATTTCGGGGGCGAAATTCGGAACGCCCAGGAATGCGATGTCCTCGCCTTCAGTGAGCGTGTCACCGATGCGGAGCGTGCCGTGATTGGGGATGCCGACGACATCGCCGGCATAGGCCTCCTCCGCAAGTGCGCGGTCCTGCGCAAAGAAAAATTGCGGCGTAGACAGCGTCAATGGCTTTGCCGTGCGGGTGAGCTTCGCCTTCATGCCGCGCCTGAGTTTTCCCGAGCAAAGCCGGGCAAACGCGATGCGGTCGCGGTGGTTCGGGTCCATGTTGGCCTGGATCTTGAAAACGAACGCCGTCATCGCATTTTCGTGCGCATCGACCGTCCGCACGTTGGAGACCTGCGCGCGTGGCGCCGGCGCAAAGGACGCGAGCGAGTCCAGCAGATCTTTGACGCCGAAATTCTTCAATGCCGAGCCAAAGAATACCGGCGTCAGATGGCCTTCGCGAAATGACTTGAAGTCGAATGTCCGGCAGGCTTCCTTCACCAGCGCAAGCTCATCGGCAATCGCCTTGGCATCGAGCATGGGATTTTTAGCCACAAGTCCCGGCAGATTGAGCGCTTGCCGCTCAACCGTTTTTCCGTCCTCTCCGACAAGGCGCATCTCACCGGTCGACAGGTCGTAGGTTCCGGCGAAATCGCGGCCGCGGCCGATCGGCCAAGTCATCGGCGCGGTGTCGAGCGCCAGCGTCTTTTCAATCTCGTCGAGCAACTCGAATGGATCGCGGCTTTCGCGGTCCATCTTGTTGATGAACGTAATGATCGGAATATCGCGAAGCCGGCAGACCTCGAAAAGCTTGCGTGTACGCGCCTCGATGCCCTTGGCAGCGTCGATCACCATCACCGCGGAATCGACGGCGGTGAGCGTGCGATAGGTGTCCTCAGAAAAGTCCTCGTGGCCCGGCGTGTCTAGCAGGTTGAACACCCGCCCGTCGTAATCGAACGTCATGACCGAGGTAACAACAGAAATGCCACGCTCACGCTCGATCGCCATCCAGTCTGAGCGAGTCGAGCGGCGATCCCGCT
>DATBTA010000296.1:0-3098 GCA_036559505.1 Pseudolabrys sp.
TCGGGTGTGAGCAGGGTGTCACCCTGAACCAACTCGATACGGTTCATTGGCACGTCCAGCTCGTCCGCCACGATCTGGCGCAGGGCCGTCGTGATGCCGGTACCGAGATCAACCTTGCCGGAATAGACGGTGACCTTGCCGATCTTATCGATGGCAAGGAAAGAGTCGACCTCAGTGAGGGCGAGCGGCTTGGCTGCCCCTTGTGCCTGTGCGCCGGTCGATGAACCGGCCAGCGCGAAGCTGACGATGAGGGCGCCGGAGCCGAGCAGGGCGTCGCGCCGCGAAATTTGGATGTTCATGATTGCCTCCCTTAGGCCGACGCGCGTTTGACGGCGCGCACGATGCGGGCATGGGTGCCGCAACGGCAAAGGTTGTTGGCAAGCGCATCTTTGATGGCGGCTTCGGTCGGCTTCTTATGCTTGGCGAGGAAAGCCGCCGACTCCATGATCATTCCGTTGATGCAGTAGCCGCATTGCGCGGCTTGCTCGTCGATAAAGGCCTTCTGCACCCGGTGCGGCTTTTCCGGCGTGCCAAGGCCTTCCAGCGTCACAATCTTCTTGGTCGCATCGACCGCCGAAAGCGGCGTGATGCATGAGCGCACGGCCGCGCCGTCAATATGCACCGTGCAGGCTCCGCATTGACCGAGGCCGCAGCCGAAGCGTGGGCCGTGCAGACCGAGGTCGTTGCGCAGCACATAGAGCAGCGGCATCTGCGGATCATTGTAGGTAACGGGCACGCGTTTGCCGTTTACAGTGAGTGATTTTATAGCCATGGACGTTTCCCCCCTCCGCTTGCGGCGGACGCTTGAGCGCGGACTTACGGCCCGCGTCTCTACGAACTCACACCGGCCAGCCGGGCCGTAGTCCAGAAATTACCTGTAAGAGCTCAAGCCTAGGCCAAATCCCGGGGCGGCGCTACGCGCTGGCGAAGTCTACGGCGGAGAGGCACAATCCCGGTGGCGCGCAGCCGTTCGCGCTCTTCGTACAGGCGTACCGCGGCGATCGCGGCGGCCGTTACCGCAAGCCAGATCAGGCGCGCGCCGTAACGGTCGTGCGGGTTCGATAGCGTGCCGCAAACGAAGGCATTCGCCAGCAGCGCAAGCAGGCAGGCCGTGGCGAGCTCGCCGATCTCGGTCAGATCTTTCCGCCTGAGCAGGTAGCCGCCGATCAACGGCAGCAGCAGCAGGCAGGCTAGCGCCAATGGATAATGCACGCGGTTGATGATCGTGAAATCGATCTCGCCGCGTTGCTGGCGCGCCGCGCGCATGTCGGGGACGAGAGCCGGAAGATAACGTTCGATAATGCCGTAGGTGTGCCAGATCGAATTCACCACGCCCTCACCGGTGCGGGCGTCAATCAATTGGTGGGCCGTCGCTATGGCGGCGGTTTTGACCTGAAGCAGCGGATATTCAGCAAGGCTTGCCAAGGCGATGCGTTCCATCTCCGCATCAAGGCCGGCGAAGCGTCCAAGCTTGTCGAACAGCGGGCTGCCCCAGAACCATTCGTCCGCGTCACGCGGCAGTTGGTCTTTGTACGCACAGAGCACGAGGCGTGCTCGCGGGCAGTGCTCGTCGAGATATTTCTTGACGATGCCATCCTGCAGCATGCGGCCGAACGAGAGCGCAAACCCTCCCGGTGTCCAGGTCAGCCGCTTGGTGACGGTAGCATTGGCGGCGAACACGAGCACTGCACCGAGAGCAATCGCAAGCGCGCCGTTGCAAAGACGCCGCCGCGGCAGCCGGCTGGGCGCGGCGAGCGAGAGCAAGACGGCTGCGGCCAGTAACATCAGCAGTACGGCAAATGTCGCGCTATGCGTTGCAACGGACACCGCAATCAGACCAACAAGGCCGGCTTGTTCGCGTCCGTTGAGGTCATTTGCGCGGAGCAGGAGAAGATAAAGTGCGAGCACCGCGAGCCCGGCGAAAATGTCCGTGAGCAGGATCGAGGTAAGCCAGGGCAGGGTGGAGACCACCGACGATGCGGCAACGATGCCGGCAAGCAATCCCGGCCGTCCGCCAAGGCCATGCACGCGCAAGATCAGCGCGATCACCCACACCGTGAGCGCGCTTTGCCCGAGCACCACCGGCCAGAACGACAACACTGCGCCGGCATTGAGGATCAGCCCGTAGGTGACCGCGCGGCTCGGCACGAGATAGGGCTCATACCAGCGGGCGAGGTAGCCGCCGGTGTCATATTGCAATAGGGGAAAGCGGTTCCAGATTGCCGGCGCGCTGAGCAATGCCATCGACAACAGGATGACAAACGCCCACCGGGCGCGGTCGCGCATTGGCATCTGAATCCTCCCGGACGCCTCTTTTTGTTGGTGCTTAGATACCGCCTTGACGGTTTCCTGACTAGGGGACAATCCTTCGGTCGTTAATGGTGTGAGGACCCATAGAAAGGGGCAGATGTTCGTCAGTTTCTTCCAGGAGCTCAAACAGGCCGGCGTGCCTGTTACCTTGCGCGAATATTTGACGCTGCTCGAAGCCATCGACGCCGATCTGGCGTCGCGCCGCGTTGACGACTTTTACTATCTGTCGCGCGCAGCGCTGGTGAAGGACGAACGCAATATCGACAAGTTCGATCGCGTATTCGGTCATGTGTTCAAAGGACTGGAGACGATCGACGGCGTGATCGAAGCCGACATTCCGGCCGAGTGGTTGAAAAAGCTCGCCGAGAAATATCTGACCGAAGAAGAAAAAAAGCAGATCGAGGCCATGGGCGGTCTCGACAAGCTGCTGGAGACGCTGCGCAAGCGGCTCGCCGAGCAGAAGAAGCGTCACCAGGGCGGCTCGAAATGGATCGGCACCGCCGGCACGTCGCCTTACGGCGCATATGGCTACAATCCGGAGGGCGTGCGCATCGGTCAGGACGAGAATCGCAACTTCCGTGCGATCAAAGTCTGGGATAGGCGCGAATTCAAGGATCTTGATGACGAGGTCGAAATCGGCACGCGCAACATCAAGCTGGCGCTGCGGCGCCTGCGAAAATTCGCGCGCACCGGCGCGCCTGAGGAACTCGATCTCGACGGCACCATCAAGGGCACCGCGCACAAAGGCTATCTGGATATTCTGATGCGGCCGGAACGGCACAATGCCG
>DATBTA010000297.1:0-6561 GCA_036559505.1 Pseudolabrys sp.
CGCCGATGAACGCGGCCAGAACAAAGCCGCTCAGTAAGCGGATCACGGTATCGAGGGCGTGGTGCGGAAGAATTCCCGCTGCGGTAAGCCTGACGAAAGACTGCGCCACTTCCTCAATTGTCGGGAACAACCGCCGTGGAAATATTTTCGCCCAGGCAACGATTTCCCATATCGCGCCAACGACCATGAATGGGAAGAGATTGCGCATGACCACGCGCAGCCGATCGCGGACTTGCGGCCGGTCGGGGACTTCGCCCACAGAAATCGTGGTCGTTACGGCATCCTGCATCGGGTGCCAACATCCTCCCAAGGTCCGATTCGCGAGCCCTTTTGATGAGGGCCCTTTGCAGTCCTATAACCGGCCTGGGCGCAGAATAGTGCGCTTTGAATGGCCGCGACAAGCATAAGGCGCGCGCGGATTGTTGCGGTACACCGCCACTGGCGCAATGGCGGCAGAACGGCTAAAGCCCGTCGCACGGCGTTTGTACGACGACAGGATTTGGACGGGAGAGTTTCGTGATGTCGAAGAATGCACAGAAGATCGGCTGGATCGGAACCGGCCGCATGGGCCTACCCATGGCGGAACGCCTGCTCAAGGCCGGCCACGATGTCAGTGTCTGGAATCGTACGCGTGCAAAGGCCGAGCCGCTTGCGGCAAAGGGCGGCAAGATCGTCGACAAGCTTGCTGACCTAGCTTCCTGCGATGTCGTATTTTCGATCGTGTCCGAAGGCAAAGACCTTGAACAGGTCTATTTCGGCAAAGACGGCGTGCTTTCCGGCGGCAAGGCTCCAAAAGTTTGCATCGACTGCTCGACCATCTCGGTTGAGGAATCCGCCGACATCCGCAAACGTTTGAAGGAAAAAGGCGCTGACTACGTATGCGCGCCCGTATCCGGAAATGCGAAAGTCATCAAAGCCGGCCGGCTGTCGTCCGTCGTCTCCGGCGATGAAGCGGCCTGCAAGTCAATCATTCCTTTGATGGAAGTCGTTGCGCCGCAGGGCGTGTCCTATGTGGGCGAGGGAGATCTCGCACGCATCTGCAAGATCGCGCACAACGTCATGCTTGGCGTGGTGATCGAGAACCTGATCGAGATCACGCTGCTGGTGAACAAGATGGGCGTGCCGCGGCATGCCTTCCTGGCTTTCCTCAATAACGGCGTGATGGGATCGATGTTCACGCGCTACAAGTCGCCGGCACTCGTCAATCTTGATTGGACGACGACCTTCACACCGGAATTGCTTCGCAAGGATCTCGATCTCGGGCTTGAGCTCGGCCGTGAGATGGACGTGCCGATGCCGGTGACAGCGGCCACGCGCGAAGTTTTGCAGGGACATTTCGGTCACGCGACCTTGCAGCCCGATCCGCAGGCTTATCTCAACAAAGATTTCGCAGCGCTGATGGAGACCATGGCGCTTGCCGCCGGCATGAAGCTCGCGCCGGAAAACAAAAACGTGCCGACGGGCCTTGAGCACTAGCTCGGGCAGATAAAAAAAGGGCCCCGTACGGGGCCCTGTGTGCATAAGGTGGAGGATTCACGCCGCCGTCTAAGCCTAAGGGAGGAAAACGGCGGCTGCGCACGTGTCCACTCAATCGGTCCGGACCCGTGACTACAAGTAAAATGGCCGTAAATTTCTGTTCGCGGCATCATCCGAGTGAACGACTAGGCGATCGGGAGTTCCAGATGGTCTTCAGGCTATACAACGCGCCACAGTCGACTTGCAGCCAGCGTGTCCGTTTCATTTTCAACGCGAAAAAGCTGCCATTCGACGAAGTGAAGCTGAATCTCCTCGAAGGCGACCAGCTCAGGCCCGAATACCTCAAGCTTAATCCCAACGGTGTCGTGCCCACGCTTGATCACGACGGCGCAATCGTCATCGATTCGACGGTCATCATCGAATACCTCGATGAGATTGCACCCGATGAAAGCTTCACACCGGAGAATCCGGTCGAACGTGCCCAGATGCGTGCGCTTATGCATTTCATCGATGAAATGCCGGCTGCGGCCGTTCGGGTCCCGACTTTCAATCTCGCCTTTCTGCCAAGGTTTCAGAAAATGAGCCGCGAGGAATTTGTCGCAATGGCGGAGTCGAAGCCCTTGCGCCGCGAGTTCATGCTCACCATGGGCCAGACAGGTTTTCCGCAGCACGAGATGGATGCAGCGCTGGCGCGCCTGCGGCGCACTTATGAGCGTATGGACGCTGATATCGAGCGCAGCGGAGGGCCGTGGCTGCTCGGCAAAAAAATGACGCTCGCCGACGTTGCGGTCATGCCGGCATTGGTTCGTATGCATGATCTCGGCATAGCGGATTGGCAGGATTTGCCACGTATTGTGACCTGGTTCGACAATGTTCGCGCGCAGGCGGCGTTCAAGCCGACCTATTATCAAGGTTCGTTGTTGAGCGAGCGCTTTCCGCACTTGCGCGAGAAGACGGCGAAGAGCGCGTGATTCCGGGTAATACTACGGCGCTGCAATTGCCTTGATCAGCCCCAGCACCGGAAAACCGAAGGTCCCGTCTAGGCTCACGGTAAATTCGCGCAGCCACCGCGGCGCCTGGTCGCTATAGCCAAATATCATCAGAGCAATGGCAGCCGGGATGACGACGGCCAGCCAATAGGCGAACCGCAGCCAACGCGCGCGGTTTTCCGCGCGTTCCTTCGGCGACACGTATCGCGGCGCGTTTGGGATCATGAGTGCGAGCGCGGGGCGCATTCGCGCGCCCGGCAAAAGCCTAGTACCGGGCGCTGATGGGTAGTTCTTCCGCCGGAAACAGAGAGATCAGCCGGCAGCCTTTGTCGGTAACGACGACCTCTTCCTCGATGCGCGCGGCGGAGAAGCCATCGGTCGCCGGGCAATAGGTTTCGATCGCGAACACCATGCCTTCCTTGATTTCGGTCGGGTGGTCCATCGACACGACGCGCGAGATGATCGGCCGCTCGTGCAGGTTTAGGCCGAGACCATGCGCGAACTGCAGGCCGAACGCGGACATCTCGTCAGGGAAGCCGAATTCATTCGCTTCGGGAAATACTTCGCAGATGTGCGCTGTGCTGGCACCGGGCCTGATACGGGCGATGGCATTGTCGAGCCACTCGCGGGCCTTTTTGTATGCGTCGTGCTGCGCGGGCGTCGCGCGCACAACATTGAAGGTCCGGTAGTAACAGGTGCGATAGCCCATGAAGCTTTGCAGGATGTCGAAGAAAGCCTGATCGCCCGGACGGATCATGCGGTCTGTGAAATTGTGCGGATGCGGATTGCAGCGCTCGCCGGAAATGGCATTGACCGCTTCGACGTCGTCGGAGCCGTGCGTGTAGAGGAACTTGTTGACCTCGGCGACGATGTCGTTTTCGCGCACGCCGGGCCGCAGCATTTCATTGACTACGTCGTAGGCACCATCGACCATTGCGGCTGCACGATTGAGGAGTGCGATTTCGTCGGCCGATTTGACTTCACGCGCGCTCAGCATGATCTGCTGGCCGTCTTTGATCTTGATCCCGGCTTTCTCGAGCGCGAACATCATTGGCGGCTCAATGATATCGACGCCGATCGGCATTTTGGCGACGCCTGCCGACTTGAGAATTGAGGCCATTTCCTCGGCGTGACGCTTCATCAGGCCGAAAGCTGGATCGACGGTGCCGCGCAAGCCGACGAGGCCGGCTTTGCAGTTCTCCGGCTTGAGCCAGGGGGAATAGAGCTTGTGGTGGACCGCGGCCGAGCCGAAATCCCACAGAATAGGATCGCCGCCACGCGTGAGGAGGACCCAGCGCGAGAGCTTGTCGCGCGCCCATTCACCGATCTTGGTCGAAGTGACGTAGCGGATGTTGTTATCGTCAAACAGCAATAGTGCGCCGAGGTCGGAGGCTTCGAGCGCGGCCTGCGCGCGGCCGAGGCGGTAGCGGTGCATACGGCGATAATCGACGCGCTCTTCAAAATCGACGCCCATGGTGCCGAGCACAGGCAAGTGCCGGCCCCAATTGTAGCGCGGGTTGATGTCCTCGGCGGTGATCTTTGCCGGCTCGCGCGTTCTCTCATCCATGGGCGTCTCCTTACGCGGTATCGATTGCCGGCCTTATAGCCGGCGGGTCAACGGCATTATAGGCCTAGTTGGGGGCTCTGTCGGCATCGTCGGGTCCAGGACGAAACGCGGTCAATGGGCCTCCACGTGGGCGTCCTTGATGACGCCGCCCCACACCTCGGTTTCCTTCTTGATAAAGGCCGCAGCCTCGGCGGGTGTGCCGCCGGCAGCGTGAAGGTTGATCTTTGTAAAGTGGCTCTGTGCTTCCGGACTTTTGAGGACTTCGTTCACAGCCTTACTGAGCTTTGCCACGATTGCGGGCGGCGTCTTCGGAGGAGCCGCAATTGCGTTCCAGGTGCCGGATTCAAAGCCTTTGACGCCAACCTCATCGAGCGTTGGGATGTCGGACAGGTTTGGAATTCGCTTGCTCGTCGCAACGGCAAGAATCCGCGCTTTGCCTGCCTCATGCAGTTTGATGGCCGAGGCCAACTCCATGAAAATGAAATCGACATGACTGGCGATAATGTCGTTAAGCGCGGGGGCAGTGCCTTTGTAAGGGACGTGCACCAGCTTGGTGCCGAGGATGCGCTCGAACAGCGCAGCCGTGAGATGCGACGTCGTGCCTATTCCCTGCGACGCGTAGTTGACCTTGCCCGGGCTTGCCTTCACATAGTCAATGAACTCCCTCGCCGTCTTTGCGGGAAAATCCGGGCGTACCAGCAGGACATTGGCGATCGAGGTCATGATCGTCACCGGCTCGAATTGCGTGGGATCGAAATTCATCTTTTTGTAGAGAAGCGGATTGACCGTTAACGGAGCCGGCTGTGCCGCCAGCAACGTGTATCCGTCAGGTTCCGACGTGAAGACTGCCTCCGCCCCGATGTTGCCCGCGGCGCCTGCGCGATTTTCGACGATGACCGGCTGACCGAGCTTCTGGTGCAGCCCTTCCGCGACGATGCGCGTCACCGTGTCGACGCCGCCGCCCGCCGGCACACAGACAATGATCTTGATCGGCCTGTTCGGAAAATCGGCGGCCGCGTCCTGCGCGAATGCCCCCGACGCAATCAGCAGCGTGGCGAATAGTCCTGCCAATAATGTGCGCACGCTGTCCTCCCTTGTGCCGCCTGTCTATGCCACGCGGGCCAGTTTTTGCGCCGGCAGCTTGAGATTGAACACTTTCATGGCATTGCCGCCAAGGATATTCCGCTTTGCCGGCTCGGTCAGGAACGGCAGATCGTAAATGGTCGAAGGCAGATCAAAGTCCCAGTGCGGATAGTCTGATGAATAGAGCAATTGCGTTTCGGCATTGATCATGCGGAAGGTCTGCTCAAGCGCCGCCATGTCAGTCATTTCCATCGGCTGCGATGAAAAGTACATGTCCCGCATGTACTCGCTCGGCTTCCTCTTCAGGGCTGGGGCCTCGGATGAGCGCATCATGTATTCGTTGTCGAAGCGCTGCATCATGAACGGCACCCAGGCGAGGCCGCTCTCGACCCACAACACTTTCAGCTTTGGAAATCGCTCCGGCAGGCCGTTGGTGATCCAGTTGGCCAGATGCACCATGTTGTAGAACACAAAGCCAAGCGCATGAACCGAGATGAAGCGGTTCATCATGCCGACGGTCTGGTCGTTCCAGTTGTACCCGGCATGGAAGGCAAGCGGCAGATTCATCTCCTCGAGCAACGCATAGGTCTTCATGTATGAATTATGGTGGACCGGGCGGTAGCGCGCCGACGTGACCATGAAGCCGACAACGCCCTTGGTTTGGCCAAATTCCTGCACGGTACGGTAGGCGGCGTCAGCGTCGTTGAAGGGCAGATAAAGCATCGAGCGGATGCGCGGCTCGTGCGCCAGCACGCGTTCGCTAAGCCAGCGATTGTAAGCGCGCGCCAGCGCTATTTCGACCTCGACCTGCGGGTGCAGGCCAAGCTGGAGCATTGGCGTCGGGAACATCACCGCGACGTCGATGCCGATCGCATCCATCCATCGTCGCGTCAGCGCAATGTCGCGCTGCACGCCGCTTTCTGTTTTTTCCATGCCCCGGGTTGCGTAGCGCATGACCCGGCCGCCCATGTCCTGGTAGCCGACGCCGGCCGGCAACATGCCGACACTTTTTGCGTTTGCCTGACGCGCGCTGCGCGCAAGCTGCTGCAGCACAGGATCGTCCATGTAATCGAGGATCTCGCCGATCGACTCGCTTTCGTAGTGGTGCGAGTCGACATCGATAATCGGGAAATTCTTGTACCCGCGTTCGGCGGCCTGTTTCGAGGCGTGCGCCAGCAGCTTGCCGGTGTCGAATTCCTCGACCTCCATGCGGCGGAAGTCGGACAGCGGAAGATCCATGCTATTTTCCCTTGCGCTTGATCGTGCGCTATCTCCCAGACCACGCCTGCCACATGCCGAGCTCGAACACCTGCAAGTTCACGGCCTTGAGCATTGCCGTAACGGTCACCATCACCTCGGTCGCAGTCACGGCATCCGCTGCGAATGCGGGCAGTGCGCCATCGCGCTCCGTCGCGCGTTCGGCGTAGAGGCGCACGGATTTCGCAA
>DATBTA010000298.1:0-3259 GCA_036559505.1 Pseudolabrys sp.
GCGCGGGCGTCCGGATGATAAAGAGTTGCATCGACGCGCTTGAATGAAAGTCCGAACAGCCTGCAGGCGGTCTCAAATGCCGCCTCGATCATATTGTCGAGCTGGAAATGCGGCTTGATCTCGGCCTCGTCGAGATCGTAACGCGCCTTTCGGAGCTTTTCCGTGTAGTAACGCCAGTCGTGCGCTGCGAGCGCAAAGTTTCCGCCTTCTTCGGCAATCATCGTCTGTAGCGCGTCACGCTCGACCGCCGCCTTTGTGAGCGCCCTGCCCCAGACCTCATCAAGCAGCTTGCGGACCGCCTGAGGCGTCTTGGCCATCTGGTCATCGAGACGGTAGTCGGCGAAGTTTGCGAAGCCGAGCAGCCTTGCGCGTTCCGCGCGCAAAGCCACCATTTCGGCAATCAGATCGCGATTGTCGGTCGCGCCGCCTTTTTCCCCGCGGGCGATCCAAGCCTGGAATGCCTTTTCCCGCAGATCGCGCCGTGCCGAAAACTGAAGAAAGGTCTCCACCGACGATCGCGCCAAGGTAATCAAATATTTGCCGGGGTAGCCGCGCTCTTCCGCGGCGGCCTGCGCGGCCGCTCGGGCAAAGTTCGGCAGCCCGGCAAGATCGTTCTCTTCGAGAACCATCACGAAAGATCTCTCGTCCGAGAGGACGTTCTGGCCGAACTGCGTGCCTACACTTGCCAGACGCTCGTTGATCGCTGCGAGCCGGTCCTGCGCCTTCTTCTCGAGCGCCGCGCCCGATCGTACGAACCGCGTGTGATAGCGCTCCAGCACACGGGCCTGCTCAGTATCGAGCGAAAGCGTGTCGCGCCAGTCGTACAGATCGGCAATTCGCGCGTAGAGCGCGCGGTTCAAGTAAAGCGCGTTGTTGTGGCGCGCCAACAGCGGCGAGATGTCCCGCTCGATGGCCTCGATTTCGTCGGACGTATCGGCGCCGGCCAGCACAAAGAACACGCTCGCTACGCGTTCGAGGGCACGGCCGCTTCGCTCAAGCGCAGCGATCGTATTCTCGAAATCCGCAGATGCCGGATTTTCAGCGATAGCGTCGATTTCAGCACGGTGATCGGCCAAGGCCCGATCAAACGCAGGGCGAAAATGGCCGGGCCTGATCGCCTCAAATGGCGGGAGCTCAAGCGCACCGGCCCATTCGGCTAAAAGCGGGTTCTGCATTTCAGTTGACGGCATTCGTAGATGTTTTCACCAGGCCTATATAGGCCCGATATTTTCGGGCGCGACCGGGACAGGACGACAAATCGAACGGCGAATTAGGTACCGGCGCACATTTTGATGAAGTTCCTTCGCTCGCGCAGTCGGAGCTTCTGTTCGTTTGCCAGCCTGTTGCATTCGGCTCGCTTGGCAGCCTGCTGCTCCAATTGCTCACGTCTTTCCTGATTCCGGACTTTTTGGATCTCAGTCCATTCTTCAATCGCCATTCCCCGCCTGATCCGGTGCTGCTCGGCCGCTTCCTTTTTCTCCGCTGCCTTTCGCTCGCCTTGCCGTTCTGCCATGCATTTCCGCACGAACTCAGCCAGATTTCGCCTGAGGATGTCTTGATGCCCCGCGTGCCGGAGGCATTCTTGCTCATCCTGTTTGCGCAACAGCCGCTTGTCCGCTCGGGTCAAGTCGGTTTGAGCAACAGCCGCATCGCCGGCAATGGCCAGCAATGCGAGCGGCATCGCAATAAAGACCATTGAGCGGCGCATTGTCGAACCTCGATATTCAGTCCACGACGCGAAACGATGACAGGCTAGCAGATGGACTGCCGCGACAGTAGTCAGGCACATCAGCCACGCAGTGCCCTGAGCGCGTTGAAGATGACCGCCACGTCGATCACCTCCTGAATAACAGCTCCTTCGGCCGGCACCAGAAGTCCGAATGATGCGGCCACCATCGCCAGGGCCGACAGGCCTATACCGGCGATCACACTTTGTAAGGCGATCAGGCGTGAACGCCGCGCGATTCTGATTGCCGGCAGAATGCGGTCGAGTTGATCGACCAGCAGCACCACGTCGGCAACCTGGGCGGAAGCGGCCGCTCCTTTTGCGCCCATTGCCACGCCGACGTCGGCCGCAGCAAGCGCCGGCGCATCGTTCACTCCGTCGCCGATCATCATCACCGGGCCGTTCTTGCGCTCGGCCAAAACCACCAGAATCTTCTGGTCGGGCGTCAGTTCGGAACGCACGAGATCGAGAGACAGCCCCGTCGCAAGGAAACCGGCAACCTCATGCCGGTCGCCGGTCGCCAGGACAATTCGCTCGATGCCCATGGCGCGCAGTTCGCTGAGCATCGCCTCGGTGCCTGCGCGCAGTTCGTCTGCAAGGATCAGCACGCCGGCCAATCGGCCGTCGATGCCCACCGCAACGGCCAAGGCCCCAGGCGGACGGTCATGCGCCAGCGGCGGCGCCTCGCCTCTGGTGACCTTGCTTGCGAGAAAACGAAGGCCCCCGACGGCAACGCTGCGGCCGTCGACCCGGCCGACAAGACCCTCGCCCGGTGTTTCCACGACATCGGTGGGCACAGCGAGTTGCAATCCCTTTTTTCGGGCCTCGTCGACGATCGTCTGCGCGATCACGTGCTTCGATGCCTGATCGAGGGAGGCCGCAATGCGCAAGACTTCGCTCGCGGTGGTTCCTCCATCCGCATGCGTGGCAATGAGTCTTGCCTTGCCGATCGTGAGAGTTCCGGTCTTGTCGATGACCACCGTGCGTACTCGTGCCAGCGTTTCGATGGCCTTGCCGCCTTTGATCAGGATGCCGAACTTGGCGGCTCGCGAAAGTCCGGAGATGATGGCAACCGGAACCGCCAGGATCAGTGGACAAGGCGTTGCCACCACCAGCACCGCGACGGCCCGGATCGGGTCGCCGCTGAGCCACCAGGCGGCGCCGGCAAGCACTACGGTGAGCACCAGAAAGACGATTGCATAACGGTCGGCCAGACGCGACATCGGCGCCCGCGACCGTTGCGCATCTTCGACCAGCCTGACGATCCCGGCATAGGTGCTCTCGGCCGCAGGCCGGGCGGTAATCATATCGAACGCTTCGCCGGCATTCGTGGAGCCGCTGAGGACGGGCTCGCCCGGCTCCACCTTGACCGGGAGCGGTTCGCCCGTCAGAGCGGACTGGTCGAGTACACCGACACCTTCGGCTACGGTGCCATCAACTGGCACTACATCTCCCTGTCGTATGAGTAGCCGGTCGCCGGGTGAGACGATGTCGACAGCGACCTCTTCAAGTTGCCCGTCGCGATGACGGATC
>DATBTA010000299.1:0-8807 GCA_036559505.1 Pseudolabrys sp.
AGCGTCAGTTCTCCGGTCGCCTTGGCATAGGCATCGGCCATGCTGGCGGCATTGCCTTCGTGCCTTGCGGAAATCAGTTCGACGCCGGCCTCGACCAGTCCGTGCGAAATCTTGAAATTGGCGGTGCCGAGCAAACCGAAACATCGGCGTGCACCGAGGTGAGCAAGGTCCTTCGCCAGGACTGACGCGACAGTAGTGGTGCCCAAAATGGCCTCGTTTGACTCGCTAAACTACTCATAACAATATAGGAAATACATGACAAACGACCGGGCGCTCAGACTCGGCAGGGGGAGGAACGTCACCATGTGCAAGAAACTTGCACTCGGATTTATTGCGGCAACGCTTGTCTGCTCGTCCGCTATCGCTCAGGAAGTTACGCTTCGCGCCGTCACGGCCTTTGCCGAAAAAACAACTTATTCGCGCGGCTTCGAGAAATTCATCGAGCGAGTCAACGCCGAAGGCAAAGGCAAGATCCAGATCAATTATATCGGCGGGCCGAAGGCGATGCCGCCCTTCGAGGTCGGCAAGGCGCTGCAGAGCGGCGTCATCGACGTTGCAAACACCACCGGCGCGTTCACCACCAATGTCATGCCGGAAGGTGACGCCTGGAAGCTCACCGAGAAGCCGATGTCGGAGCTGCGCAAGAACGGCGGCTACGACTACATGGCAAAGCTCTACGCGGAGAAGATGAATGCCATCTTTCTCGCGCGGCTGGTTGATAACAACCCGTTCCACCTTTACCTGACCAAGCCGATTTCAAAGCCTGATCTGACCGGCCTGAAAATCCGCATTACGCCCGTCTACCGCGACTTCTTCCAGGCACTCGGCGCCACCGTCGTGCAGACACCGCCGGGCGAAGTCTATACGTCGCTCGAGCGTGGCGTGGTCGACGGCTACGGCTGGCCGATCACCGGCATCTTCGATCTCGGCTGGCACGAGAAGACAAAATACCGTGTCGATCCTGGCTTCTACACCGCCGAGGTGTCGGTCCTCGTCAACAAGACGGCGTGGGGCAAGTTGAATGACGCCCAGAGAGCCGTGCTGCGCAAAGCAGCCGATCTCGGCGAATCGGAAGCTTGGGCCGAGTTTGCCGCGGAAAACGCCAAGGACACGAAGCGGCAGGCCGACGCCGGTATCCAGACCATCAAGTTTGATGGCGCCGACGCCCAGGCCTATCGCGCGAAAGCGTACCAGGCCGGGTGGGAGGGCGTCATCAAGCAGAGTCCCGAACACGGCCCGAAGCTCAGGGAATTCTTCTCGAAGAAATAAGCACCGTCTTTCGTCCGGGTGAGCTCCAGCATGGCGCGACTGTCCGAATGGTATGGGCGCCTGCTGGATGCACTCGTTGTCGCGGCGTGCGTTCTGCTGCTGCTCATGACCGTCATGATCGGCGCCGATGTCGTGTCGCGTAATCTCGGCGGCGGTGGCGTACCGGTGAGCAATGAGATCTCGGAAGATATTCTTTATCTGATGACGCTGCTGGCCGCGCCCTGGCTGTTGCGCCAGGGGCAGCACATCCGCGTCGATATTATCCTGCGCACCCTGCCCGTCCGCGTGGCTTGGCTGCTGGAATGGCTTGGCGACATTGTTGGCCTTCTTTGCTGCCTCTATTTCGTCTGGTACGGGCTGCTTATTACTGCAGCGAGCTTCAGCGCCGGCTCGATCAACATCAAGACACTGGTCACGCCGGAATGGTGGTCACTGGCGCCGCTTCCGCTCGGATTCGCGTTGCTCGCGATCGAATTCATCTTCCGTATGCATCGGCTGGCCTCCGCCGAAGTCGGCCTGCGGGACGATGCCGTCTCGGCGGCGTGAAAGCTGGAAGTCACTTATGTCCTGGCAGATGGCCTCGCTTCTCCTCCTCGGCGGCTCGACGGCCTTGCTGTTTGCCGGCATGCCGGTCGCGATCTCCTTCATCGCGATCAACCTGATCGGCGCGTTCCTGTTTCTCGGCGGCGACGCCGGCCTGCATCAGGTTGCGCGCAACAGCGTCGCGGCCGTGATCAATTTCTCGCTGACGCCGATTCCGCTTTTCATTTTGATGGGCGAAGTGCTCTTCCATACCGGCCTTGCGCTGAAGGTCATCGATGGTGTCGAGCGGCTGATCCGCCAGGTGCCGGGCCGTCTCGCGGTCGTCGCGGTCGTCGCCGGAACGATCTTTTCGGCGATTTCGGGCTCGACGATCGCGACCACCGCCATGCTCGGCTCATTAATGCTGCCCGTCATGCTGTCGCGCGGCTACAGCCCTGTTCTCGCGACTGGCCCAATCATGGCGATTGGCGCCGTCGACATGCTCATTCCGCCATCCGCCCTGACGGTTCTGCTTGGCAGCCTGTCGGGGATTTCGATTTCCAAATTATTGATCGGTGGCGTTGTGCCGGGCCTGATGCTCAGCGTCGCCTTTGTCGCCTATATCGTGGTCCGGGCGCTGACACGGCCGGACCTTGCGCCCGCGACCCCGATCGAAAGCAAGACCGGCTGGGCACGCTATGAGCTTCTCGTTCTTTATGTGCTGCCGCTTGCCTCGATCTTTGTCGTCGTGATCGGCGCAATGTCGGCCGGCATTGCCACACCGACGGAATCGGCGGCCCTCGGCGCGCTTGCGACCATGGCTCTCGCCGCGGCCTACCGCGCGCTCAGTCTCCAGAGCCTGATAAAGGCCTTGCGCGGCACGGTCGCGATCTCCGGCATGATCCTCTTTATCATTCTGGGCGCCATCACTTTTTCGCAGATCCTGAGCTTTTCCGGCGCAACGCAGGGCATCGTCACCGCAATTCTCGGACACGGGCTTTCGACATTGGCCATCCTCGCCGGCATGATGGCGCTGCTGATTTTTCTGGGAATTTTCGTCGATCAGGTCAGCATGATGCTTATCACTTTGCCGGTCTATATGCCGATCGTACAGCGACTCGACATCGACCTGATCTGGTTTGGCGTGCTTTACCTGATCTGCATGCAACTTGGCCTGCTGCTGCCACCACATGGGCTGCTGCTGATGACGATGAAGGGCGTCGCCCCACCGCAGGTGACCATGACCCACATATTCCAGGCGGTCGTTCCCTACATCGCAATGAGCATCGTGCTGCTGCTGATCATTATCGCGTTCCCGGCGATCGCGACCTGGCTACCGAATATCCTTGGGTAAGTCCTCATATCCTCCAAACAGCCGATATTCATTGGCGCCGGGGGCATGTAGGCGGCTATTCCGGGCCTATGATAAGGTCCATCCCAGCCACGCTCCGGCACGGTACGCCGGGTTATCCAATTGGACATGTTTACGGGGGTTTCGATGCGTCTGAAGATGATGTTTATGGCGATTGCGGCCATCGGACTGTTCGCCGGCACTGCTGCCGCGCAGGAAGGCACGCTCAAGAAGATCAAGGACACCGGCACGATCACGATCGGCCATCGTGAATCCTCGATTCCGTTTTCCTACTACGACGACAAGCAGCAGGTCGTCGGCTACGCCATGGACCTTTGCAACAAGATCGTCGATGCGGTGAAGGCGAACCTCAAGCTCGCCAAGCTCGACGTGAAGCTGCAGCCGGTGACTTCCGCCACACGCATTCCCCTGATCGCGAACGGCACCGTCGATCTCGAATGCGGCTCGACCACCAATAATCTCGAGCGGCAGAAGCAGGTCTCGTTCACGATCACGCACTTCGTCACGGCCAACCGCTTCGTGTCAAAGAAAGCCGGGAAGCTCAACAAACTCGAGGATCTCAAGGGCAAGACCGTCGTGTCGACCTCCGGCACCACCAACATCAAGCAGATCACCGAGCTCAACACCGAGCGCAATCTTGGCCTCACCATCCTGCCGGCAAAGGATCACGCCGAAGCCTTCCTGATGGTCGAGACCGGCCGCGCCGCCGCCTTCGTGATGGACGACATCCTGCTCTACAGCCTCGTCGCGGGGTCGAAAGCACCGAAGGATTACGAGATCTCCGCCGATGCGCTTTCGGTCGAGCCTTACGGGATCATGCTGCGCAAGGACGACCCGGCCTTCAAGAAAGTGGTCGATGACGCCATGACAGGCATCTACAAGAGCGGCGAGATCAACAAGATCTACGATAAGTGGTTCCTCCATCCGGTCCCGCCGAAGGGCGTCAATCTCAACGTGCCGATGGGTGCGTCGTTCAAAAGAGTGGTCGCCAAGCCGACCGACAGCGGCGACCCGAAGGACTACCAATAGTCTCCAAATAGACGCTAGACTTCGCGGCGCGGCCTCAAAACCGCGCCGCAACTTCGTTTGAGGGGACGTGGCTCGCATGAGCTACAAGTGGAACTGGGGAATCTTTTTCCAGCTGTCCCCGGACGGCACCTACACCTACCTGCAGCTCCTGCTGTTCGGCGCCGGTTGGACGCTTGCCACCGCTCTGCTTGCCTGGGCCATCGCACTGTCGGTCGGCACGTTCATCGGCGTGATCCGCACCGCGCCGGTGCCGTGGCTGGTGCGGCTTGGCAATGCCTATGTCGAGCTGTTCCGCAACATTCCCCTGCTGGTGCAGATGTTCCTCTGGTACTTCGTGCTGCCTGAGGTCATGCCGCAGGCGATCGGCGACTGGCTCAAGCAGTCGGCCAATGCCTCGTTCTACAATGCGGTGATCTGCCTCGGCCTCTACACCTCCGCGCGAGTCGCCGAGCAGGTGAAAGCCGGCATCCTCAGCCTGCGCGGCGGACAGCGCATGGCGGGTCTCGCGATGGGCCTCACGCTGCCGCAGACCTACCGCTATGTGCTGCTGCCAATGGCGTTCCGCATCATTCTGCCGCCGCTGAGCTCCGAATTTCTCAACATCATCAAGAATTCCTCGGTAGCCCTGACCATTGGCCTCATCGAGCTCACCGCCGCGGCGCGTTCGATGTCGGAATTTTCCTTCCAGGTATTCGAAGCTTTCACCGGTGCAACGTTGATTTACATCGCCATAAACATCGTGGTCGTCGCCGGCATGCGCTGGATCGAGCAGCGCGTCGCGGTGCCCGGCTTCATCAGCATGGGCCCGCCGGCGGCGGCGCATTGAGGGCGGAACGATGTTTGCCAATTTCGACTGGGACGTCATCATCCGCTCGCTGCCGTATCTGTTCCTCGACGGCATGCGCTTCACCATCATGCTGACCTTGATGGCGACCGGCGGCGGCATCGTGATCGGCACGCTGCTGGCGCTCGCGCGGCTGTCGAACATTCCCGGCCTTTCCCATGTCGTGGGCGCCTACGTGAACCTGATTCGCTCGATGCCGCTCGTTCTGGTGATCTTCTGGTTCTACTTTCTGGTGCCGTACATCGGACAATGGATCACGGGCGCATCGCGGCCGATTCAGGTCGGCGCATTCCTTTCGGCGCTGGTGACGTTCACGTTGTTCGAAGCCGCCTATTTCTGCGAGATCATGCGCGCCGGCATCCAGTCGATTCCACGTGGCCAGGCACAGGCGGCGCAAGCGCTCGGCATGAACTACTGGACTGCGATGGGCGAGATCATCCTGCCGCAAGCCTTCCGCAACATGGTGCCGGTGCTGCTGACGCAGACCATCATCCTGTTTCAGGACACCTCGCTGGTCTACGTGATCTCGGTCACCGACTTCTTCGGCGCAGCCTCCAAGGTCGCCCAGCG
This sequence comes from Pseudolabrys sp., assembly GCA_036559505.1. GTDB lineage: Bacteria > Pseudomonadota > Alphaproteobacteria > Rhizobiales > Xanthobacteraceae > Pseudolabrys. The sequence continues at coordinate 5,607 of DATBTA010000299.1, forward strand.
CGACGGACGCCTGGTCGAGATGTATCTGTTCGCCGCTGCCGTCTATTTCATCATCTCGCTCGGCGCATCCTTTTGGGTGCGCCGCCTGCAGCACCGCATCGCCATTATCCGCTGAGGCCTCATGATCACCATCAGCAAAGTCAGCAAATGGTACGGCACCATGCAGGTGCTGAAGAACTGCAGCACCGAGGTGGCCAAAGGCGAGGTCGTGGTGGTGTGCGGCCCGTCAGGATCCGGAAAATCGACGCTGATCAAGTGCGTCAACGGGCTGGAGCCGTTCGAGGAAGGCACCATCACCGTCGACGGAATCTCGGTCGGCGACCGCAAGACCAACCTGCCGAAGCTGCGCGCCCGCATCGGCATGGTGTTCCAGCATTTCGAGCTGTTTCCCCACCTCTCCGTCATGCGCAACCTGTCGCTGGCGCAGATCAAGGTGCTCGGCCGTGATCCGAAAGCCGCCGACGAGAAAGCCCGCAAGCTGCTCGAGCGTGTGGGCTTGAGCGCGCATGCCGACAAATTTCCCGGGCAACTCTCGGGTGGCCAGCAGCAGCGTGTCGCCATCGCGCGGGCGCTCGCGATGGACCCGATCGCCATGCTGTTCGACGAGCCAACCTCGGCGCTCGACCCGGAAATGATCAATGAGGTGCTCGATGTCATGGTAGCGCTCGCCAAGGACGGCATGACCATGATCGTCGTGACCCACGAAATGGGCTTTGCCCGTAAGGTCGCCAACCGCGTCGTCTTCATGGACAAAGGTGAAATCGTCGAGGACGCGCCGACCGCAGAATTCTTTGGCAAACCCCGCAGCGAGCGGGCGCAGGTGTTTCTGTCGAAGATCCTGCAGAATTGAAGAACAGCAGCACACCGATCAAGATCCGCAAATAATTGTGCGGACACACGTCCCTTGTCGCCTCGCATAAATCCAGCCAAACTTGCCGGCAGTTCTCAGTGAGCAGGAGGGCTGAGCCATGAAACCATTCGCATTCATTGCGACGCTGGTCAGCAGCGTGTGGCTCCTGAATGCCGTGCCAGCTGTAGAGGCTGCACCATGCCTGATTGTGACATTGACCGGCACCATGGGTGGCCCGCCTAATTTCAATGGTCTCGCCGGGTCCGGCACGCTGGTCCGCTATGGCGATGACACCAATAACTGCAGCGCCCTCAAGCTGCAATTCGACGCGGGCCGCGGCACAGGGATGCGGCTGTCGCAGCTGAATGTGCCGGGCGCACAGATCAATGCCGTGTTCTTCACGCACATGCATTCTGATCATGCCGACGGCTTTGGCGACATTCTGCAGCTGCGCTGGCATTTCAATTCCAAGGGCCCAAAGGTCGACGTCGTGTGCAGCGCCGATACGGCGTCCGTTCTTGGCTTCACCATCAGTTGTCAGAAATTCGTCGCCCATATTGCAGACGCCTATATCCACTCGGGTGAAATCGCCCAGCGCCTTTCCGAGGTCAAAGACCGGCTCGCGGGCGGACCCGCCGACCTGGTCCGAGTCGTGACTTTCGAGTCCAGGAACGAGCCGCAAGTCGTCTGGACCTCCGGTGACGTGAAGGTGAGCGCTGTACGTTCGACCCACATTCCCGGGCACGCGTCTTACCGCGTCGACACTCCGGCCGGCAGCGTGGTGATTGGTGGGGATGCCGGTAGTGACAACACCGCACCTCCGCGTCCCAGCTCCACTTCAGAGGAAGTCGAAACGCTGGCGAAGGGCGCCGACATCATTGTGCATTCGACGATTCATCCGGTCATGGGCCCGGATAAGGATAGCGGCATGCCGCCACCTATATTCTTCCGGCAGAGTACGGCTTCCGATCTCGGCGCCATGGCAAAGCGCGCCGGCGCCAAGCACCTGATGCTCACACACCTGATCCCGCCAATAGGCGCAACACGGCAAGGGCCATGGTCCATTCCGGGTGGCCCGCTGAAGGAGGCCGACTACGTGAAGGCGGCGCAGGATGGTGGTTTCAGTGGCAACATCATCGTCGGCACCGACCTCGCATCATTGCGGCTTCCAGCGAAATAAAGCGCGCGCAGCGAAGGTTCTGTTGAAGATATTGCCCTATAAGATGGCGATATGCGCCAGTCATTGATACTTCATCGGGGCTCGCGTTCGCCTGCAGTGGCACACATTGACGTGGAGATAGCGCGTCCGCGTGCTGGACGCCTGGAGTTGTCCTATATCGTGACCGGCCAGTTGAGCAGCATCCGCATGCCCTCCGCCGCGGCGAACGCGCGCAGCGACGGGCTTTGGCGGCATACCTGCTTCGAGGCGTTTATCCGTGCCGTGCCGGACGCCGGGTACTATGAGCTGAACTTTTCCCCGTCCGGACAATGGGCAGCGTATCAGTTCAGCGGCTATCGGAACGGCATGCGGGTGGCGAACGAGATCACTGAGATTGCGATCGAAATGCGATCAAGCCCTGACGGCTGTGCACTGCAGGCCTCGCTAAGCCTCGATCAATTCCGGGATTTGCCGCGTGACCGTTCGTGGCGTCTCGGCCTGTCGGCCGTGATTGAGGACGCAACCGGCGGAGTTTCTTATTGGGCGCTCGCGCATCCGCCGGGGAAGCCGGACTTCCACCATGCGGATAGTTTTGCCTGCGAATTTTCTCCGGCGGTGACGCCATGAAATTCGGCATTGACCGGTTGATCGCCGAACGTGCCCTGCGAGCACCGCTTTCTGGCAAGCGCGTCGCGTTACTTGCCCATCCTGCATCCGTCACAGAAAACCTGACGCATTCGCTCGATGCGCTCGCCGCCTGCGGCGACATAAAGATCAGCGCTGCTTTCGGCCCGCAACATGGGTTGCGCGGGGACAAGCAGGACAACATGATTGAATCGCCGGATTTCAAGGATCCAGTGCACGGCATTCCCGTCTTCAGCCTTTACGGCGACGTACGCAGGCCGACGAATGCGATGATGGATGCATGCGACGCGATCCTCGTCGACCTGCAGGATCTCGGTTGCCGCATCTACACGTTCATCACGACCCTGCGCTACGTGCTCGAGGTGGCCGCGAAACATCGCAAGTCGGTGTGGGTACTGGACCGGCCCAACCCCGTTGGCCGGCCCGTGGAAGGCCTGACCCTGCGCGCCGGCTGGGAAAGTTTCGTCGGCGCCGGGCCGCTGCCGATGCGGCATGGTCTAACGCTTGGCGAGCTCGGCCTGTGGTTTGTTCGCACGCTCAAGCTCGA
>DATBTA010000300.1:0-4846 GCA_036559505.1 Pseudolabrys sp.
TACTCGAAAGCCGGTTTGGTCTCGCCGGAGGAGGTCAAACGGTCACGCGCCTCGCGCACATGTTGAGTCGCAAGACGGCGGTTCACCGGCGAGCTTTCCGGTGGCAGGGCGTTGAGATCTGGTTGTTCGCCGGGAATCGGCATCAGCGGGCGCCGCACTCACAAAAGACCAGCGGCAGCGTTGCGCAAAATCCTTAAGACCAGGCTTAAGAGTGACCTAAAAACCCTGGTTAACAAACCCTTACAGGGCTTTGACAGCCGATTTTGCCCATGTTCGGCTGAGGGGGGAGCTAACATATGGCTGTGGGGCCGAATGAAATTCTATGACAGTCGGCTCGCGCCGAATCCGCGCCGTACCCGGATCTTCCTCGCGGAAAAAGGCGTCGCAATACCGACCGAACAGGTCGACATGGTAGCGATGCAGCACAAGACGCCGGAATATACGGCGATCAATCCGCTGCAGAGAATGCCGGCGCTGGTTCTCGACGACGGTACCATCATTACCGAGTCGATCGCGATCTGCCGCTATTTCGAGATGCAGCATCCTGACCCGCCGCTGTTCGGGGTCGGTCCGAAGGACGTCGCCATTGTCGAGATGTGGAACAGGCGTGCCGAGATCAATTTTTTCGCCAATGTCGCCGCTGTGTTTCGGCACACGCACCCCGCAATGAAGGAGCTGGAGGTGCCGCAGGTGCCTGCCTGGGCCGACGCCAACAGGCCACGTGTGACCTGGTTTCTTGAAATGATGGATCGAGAACTTGCCTCGCGGGAATTCGTTGCCGGCGATCGCTATACCGTCGCCGATATCACGATGCAGGTTGCGGTCGACTTCATGAAGCCGAGCCGACTCACGGTGCCCGAGGGCGCGACCAACGTGAGACGTTGGCACGCCACCGTGTCAGCGCGGCCGAGCGCGAAAGCGTGACTTTGAACGCGCGGTCGATATCAGCGATCGAGCAGTGCAATCAAGCTCGACGTATCCCAGCGCTTGCCGCCCATGGCCTGGATCTCCGAGTAGAACTGATCGACCAGCGCGGTGACGGGAAGATTCGCGCCATTCTTCCGCGCCTCGCCGAGACAAATTCCCAGGTCCTTCCGCATCCAGTCGACCGCAAAGCCGAAATCGAATTTGTTGGCGGTCATGGTCTTGTAACGATTTTCCATCTGCCAGGATTGTGCTGCCCCTTTGGATATCGTTGCGATCAGTTTTTCGATGTCGAGGCCGGATTTTTTCGCAAAGTGCAGTCCTTCAGCGAGGCCTTGCACCAGCCCGGCGATGCAGATCTGGTTGACCATCTTTGAGAGTTGCCCAGAACCCGGTGGACCGAGCAAATTACAGGCGCGCGCATAGGACGCGATCACCTTTTCAGCTCGACCGAAAGGCTCAGTATCACCGCCGCACATTACCGTGAGAACACCGTTTTCTGCGCCGGCCTGACCGCCCGACACCGGGGCGTCGACGAAATCAAAGCCGCCCTTTTTTGCCGCCGCGTAAAGCTCTCGGGCAATTTCGGCGGAGGCGGTCGTGTGATCGACGAATACTTTGCCCTTGCCCATGCCAGCGAAAGCGCCGTTCGGTCCGAGCGTTACTTCGCGCAAGTCATTGTCATTACCTACGCAAGCCATCACAAAGTCTTGGCCCTCGGTAGCGGCTTTGGGGGTTGGGGCTGACTTGCCGCCATGTTGTTTCACCCATTGCTCGGCCTTGGCGGCGGTGCGGTTGTAGACGGTGACCTCGTGCCCACCCTTGTTCTTCAGGTGCCCCGCCATCGGGTAGCCCATGACACCCAGACCCAGAAACGCCACCTTCGCCATTGCGTGTCTCCTTCATCTCTCTTGAGCTCTCTTGGCCGGCCGACAGCCGATGCCTATCTCCCAATAGGTCATTGCCAAGGCGGGTCCGTCAACCGCTTCCCGGCCGAGCCGATTGACCGGGCCGCCGCCTTGCATATGGTGACGCTCCAAGCGGGAACATGCATCTATGGCAGTGAGCAAAGACCAGGTCCTCGCAGCGTTGGCAAAAGTGCCATCGCCGAATGGGGTAGCGCTGCCCGATGCACGGGTCCTTTCCGACGTCGTGGTTTCCGAAGGAAAAGTTTTTTTCTCACTGACGGTCGACGCAGCCGCGGTGAAGGCCTGGGAGCCTGTCCGCAAAGCTGCAGAGGACGCTGTTCGCGCAATTTCGGGTGTGCAGTCGGCGCTTGTTGCACTGACCGCCGAGCGCAGTGGTGGTGCCTCTGGTAGCCGGCCTCAGCAACCGGCCGGACAAAGCGCACCGCGTGCGGCCCATCCGGCCGACAAGGTTCAGCCCGGGATTCCCGGTGTCGACGCCATCATTGCGGTTGCGTCAGGAAAGGGTGGCGTCGGGAAATCCACGACCGCGGTCAATTTGGCGCTCGGTCTACGCGACCTTGGGTTGAAGGTCGGCATGCTCGACGCCGACATTTACGGACCTTCGCTGCCGAAGCTGCTCGCCATCAGGGAAAAGCCGCAGACGATCGGTGGTACGCGCCTGAAGCCGATCGAGCGTTATGGGCTGACCGTCATGTCGATCGGATTTCTGATTGATGAAGAGACACCCATGATCTGGCGAGGGCCGATGGTGATGTCGGCAATCACGCAAATGCTGCGTGAGGTGGAGTGGGGCACGCTAGATGTCATGGTCGTGGACATGCCGCCGGGCACGGGCGATGCACAGCTCACAATGGCGCAGCAGGTTCCGTTGAAAGGAGCCGTGATTGTTTCGACACCGCAGGATCTGGCTTTGATAGACGCGCGGCGCGGCGTTGCAATGTTCAAGCGCGTGAACGTGCCCGTGCTGGGTGTGGTGGAGAACATGAGTTATTTCCTGTGCCCAAGTTGCGGCACGCGGTCCGATATTTTCGGTCATGGCGGAGCGCGCCAGGAGGCAACACGTCTCGGCGTGCCGTTCCTCGGAGAAGTCCCGCTCCATATGACCATCCGGGAAAAGTCGGATTCGGGTCTTCCGGTCGTTGCCACCGAGCCGGATGGTCCGCACGCAAAAATCTATCGCGAGATCGCCGCGAAGGTGCGTGATCAACTCAAGGGTTCGGCGCGTGTGACCCCGAAAATTGTCATTGAGGCATAAAGCCTTAGCCCCAAGCGCGCCGGTGAACGGAACGACTTGAACTATCGCAGCCGGCGACGCATTGTGCTGGCACGCCGGACATGGCTATCGCAAACTCATCCGGGACCGTCTACTCGGGGGCGATTAATGGGAGGATGTCATGAAACGCCGTAAATTTCTTGCTGCCGTTGGTGTGGGAGCAGCCGCGGCTGCGGCGACGACGATCGCCAGGCCGGCTATTGCTCAATCGATGCCGGAACTGAAGTGGCGACTAACGGCCAGTTGGCCCAAGTCACTCGACACCTTGTTCGGCGCGTGTGAGACGTTTGCCAAATCCGTTTCGGAAGCAACAGACGGCAAATTTCAAATCCAGGTTTTTGCCGGCGGTGAGATCGTTCCTGCACTGCAAGCACTTGACGCTGTCCAGAACGGCACCGTCGAGATGGGCCACAGCGCTCAATATTATTATATTGGCAAAGATCCCACCTGGGCTCTGTTCTGTGCGACGCCGTTCGGCCTGAACTCCCGCCAGCAAAACGCCTGGTTTTATGAAGGCGACGGACAGAAGCTGATCGATGAATTCGGCGCGAAGTTCAATACAAAATGCCTTCTGATGGGTAACACCGGTGCGCAGATGGGCGGCTGGTTCAAGAAGGAAATCAAGACCGTCGATGACTTGAAGGGCCTTAAAATGCGCATCGGCGGTTGGGCCGGAAAGACGCTTGGCAAGCTCGGCGTCGTCGCGCAACAGATTGCCGGCGGTGACATCTATCCGGCGCTGGAGAAGGGCACCATCGATGCAACCGAGTGGGTTGGCCCCTACGACGATGAGAAGCTCGGCTTCTACAAAGTCGCTAAGTTTTATTATTATCCAGGCTGGTGGGAAGGCGGCACGACAAACCACCTGCTCATCAATATGGCAAAGTGGAACGAGTTGCCAAAATCGTATCAGGCTATCGTAACCGCGGCGGCCGGCTTCGCTAACGTCGAAGAGCAGGCACGTTACGATGCCCGCAATCCCCAGGCACTGAAACGCCTGGTTGCCAATGGCGTTCAACTGCGGCCGTTCTCTCAGGCCGTCATGGAAGCCTGTCTGAAGGCATCGAATGAGGTGAATGCGGAAACCTCTGCCGCCAACCCGAACTACAAGAAGGTCTGGGATTCGATCGTTGCCTTCCGTCGCGACGAATATCTCTGGTGGCAGGTCGCCGAATATGGCTACGACAGCTTCATGATCCGCACCGGTGCCAAAGGCTGACGCGCGCGAGAATGTCCAGACGGGGGGCCGGCCTCAGGTGCCGGCCCCTTTTTCTGTCGAAATGGATACCTTGCGACTTTGGTTGAAATAGCGGCAGACTAGATTTAGCTGAGCTGCTCCGGCATTGTTCGGCAATGCCCGACAATAGAATCTCAAAGGGCTAAAGCGGACGTGTTCCGCCGATGAAACGCAAGGGAGGGTAAGGGAATGAAACGTCGTCAATTCTTGAAGGCTGCCGGACTCGGGGTCGCCGCGAGCGCAGTTGCTGCGCCGGCGATTGCGCAATCTATGCCGGAAATCAAGTGGCGCATGCCGGTGAGCTGGCCAAAGTCACTCGATACCTTGTACGGCGGCGCCGAGCTGATGTGCAAAGCCGTTGCGGAAGCGACAGACAACAAGTTTCAGATTCAGACTTTTGCGGCCGGAGAAATCGTTCCGGGCCTTGCGATCGTCGATGCCGTGCAAAATGGCACCGTCGAATGTGGCCACACCGCTTCGTAC
>DATBTA010000301.1:0-6905 GCA_036559505.1 Pseudolabrys sp.
AATACGACACTGAGCGTGCCGGCGGCTTTGAGCCACTCAAGCGCGTTCCGAAAGACCGTCATGTTGTCCTCGGGCTTGTCACCACCAAGACCGGCCGCCTCGAATCGAAGGACGAGATCAAGCGTCGCATCGAAGCCGCCTCCAAATACATTTCGCTTGACCAACTATGCCTGTCGCCGCAATGCGGCTTTGCCTCGACGGAAGAAGGCAACGTGCTTGCGGAAGATGAGCAGTGGGCGAAACTGCGGATGATCGTCGAGGTGGCAGACGAAGTATGGGGGCGCTGATGGCTGGCGTCGTTGCCGGCAAGACTGCGATCGTGACCGGAGCCGGGCGCGGCATCGGGCGAGGTATCGCCATGCTGCTCGCGAAAGAGGGTGCGCGGGTCGTGGTCTGTGACATCGGCGCCAGCCTGCAAGGCGAAGGCAGCGACACAGGCCCCGCCCAGGAAACGGCCAACGCCATCAAAAAAGCCGGCGGAGAGGCGATTGCGTCGACGCTTTCGATTACCGAGCCAAAAAACGCGGAAGCCATTGTGAAAATGGCGCTCGAAGCCTTCGGGCGCATCGATATCCTCGTCAACAATGCCGGAATCCTGCGCGACGTGATTTTTCACAAGATGAGTTGGTCGGATTGGTCAGATGTGATTGCAGTGCATCTCAATGGCTCGTTCAACATGAGTCGCGCCGTGGCGCCGTTGTTCCGCGAGCAGAATTCAGGCGCTTTCGTGCATATGACGTCGACCTCCGGTCTTGTCGGCAATTTCGGGCAGGCGAACTACATGGCCGCGAAGCTCGGCATCATGGGCCTCTCGCGCGGTATCGCGCTAGACATGGCCCGGTTCAACGTGCGGTCGAACTGCATTGCGCCGTTTGCCTTCACGCGCATGATCGAGTCGATCCCCGCCCAATCGGAACAGGACAAGCGCCGCATCGAAGCGTTTCAGCGCATGACGCCGGAAAAGATCGCGCCCCTTGCGGTGTTCCTTTGCTCCGATGCGGCCAGCGGTATCACCGGGCAGATTCTTTCGGTTCGCAACAACGAGATCTACCTGTTCAACCAGCCGCGGCCGGTGAAGACCATCAGTCGCGCCGGCGGATGGACGCCGCAACAGATAGCGGCCGAGCTAAATCCGGCTTTTGCATCATTGTTCACGCCGCTGGAGCGTTCGGAAGACGTGTTCAACTGGGACCCGATCTAGGCGCACTTGTCAGGCGCTGCCGGCTGCATAGAGTGGGACCATGAAGAAGCGCGCGGCCGAGCACGATGAGTTTGCCGACATTCGCACCGGCGTGCGCGCGCTCTGCGCGAAGTTTCCCGGCGAATACTGGCGCGGCCTCGATCGTGAGAGGGCCTATCCGACCGAGTTTGTCGCCGCGCTCACCGAGGCCGGCTACCTGGCGGCGCTGATCCCCGAAGAATATGGCGGTAGCGGCCTCAACCTGGGTGCGGCCGCGGCAATTCTTGAGGAAGTGCACGCCTCCGGTGGCAACGGCGCCGCCTGTCACGCGCAGATGTACACGATGGGCACGATCCTGCGGCATGGCAGCGACGCGCAGAAAAAGCGCTACCTGCCATTGATCGCGAGCGGCGAGCTTCGTCTGCAGGCGTTCGGCGTTACCGAGCCGACATCCGGCACCGACACGCTGTCCCTGCGCACGACGGCAAAGCGCGAAGGCAACGATCACTACGTCATCAATGGCCAGAAAATCTGGACCTCGCGCGCCGAACATTCCGATCTGATGCTGCTGCTCGCGCGCACCACCCCGAAAGAGCAGGCAAAAAAGCGCACGGACGGTTTGTCAGTATTTCTGGTCGATATGCGGCTCGCGCAAGGCGCGAGCATCGCCATCAATCCGATCCGCACCATGATGAATCACGCCACCACGCAGATCTTCTTCGACGATCTGCGCGTGCCGGCGGAAAACCTGATCGGCGAGGAAGGTCAGGGGTTCCGTTACATTCTCTCTGGCATGAACGCCGAGCGAATATTGATCGCCGCGGAATGCATCGGCGACGCCAAGTGGTTCATCGCCAAGGCGACCCAATATGCCAAGGATCGTGCGCTGTTCGGCCGGCCGATCGGACAGAATCAAGGTGTGCAATTTCCGATCGCGCGCGCCTATGCGCAGATGCGTGCGGCCGAGCTGATGGTGCATGAGGCGGCGCGCAAATACGACGCCGGTGAGGATATCGGCGCGGAAGCCAACATGGCGAAATTGCTTGCGGCCGATGCGTCCTGGGCTGCCGCCGACATGTGCGTGCAGACTCACGGCGGCTTCGGCTTTGCCGAGGAGTACGATATCGAGCGCAAGTTCCGTGAAACGCGGCTCTATCAGGTGGCGCCGATCTCGACCAACATGATTCTCTCGTATCTGGCCGAGCATGTGCTCGGCCTGCCCCGGTCGTACTGAAATGGCGTTGCCGCTCTCCGGCCTTCTTGTCGTTTCGGTCGAGCAGGCGGTGGCAGCGCCGCAGTGCACCTGCCGTCTCGCCGATGCCGGTGCGCGCGTCATCAAGGTGGAGCGTCCCGAGGGCGACTTCGCCCGCGAGTACGACCATGTCGTGCATGGCGAGAGCGCCAATTTCGTATGGCTCAATCGCGGCAAGCAGTCGGTGGTGCTCGACCTTGGCAAGGCCGAAGACCAGGCGCTGCTCGAAGCCATGCTCAAAAAGGCCGACGTGTTCGTGCAGAACCTGAAGCCCGGCGCCCTCACCAAGCTTGGCTTCCCGATATCGCGCCTGCGCAAGCAATATCCGCGGCTAATCTGCTGCTCGATTTCGGGCTATGGCGAGAGCGGCCCTTATGCCCAGCGCAAAGCCTACGACCTCTTGATCCAGGCTGAATCCGGCGTCTCGTCGGTGACCGGTGGTCCGGAAAGTCCGGCGCGCGTCGGCGTTTCGATCGTCGACGTGGCTGCCGGCCTCAATGCCTACGAGGCCATTCTCGAAGCTCTGATCGCACGCTCCGGAACGAACGAAGGCGCCGAAATATCCGTCTCGATGTTCGACGCCATGGCGGAGTGGATGACCGTGCCGCTCCTGCACGGGGAGGGCGGCACGCCGTTCAAGCGCATTGGTCTCGCGCACGCGGCGATCGCGCCTTACGGCGTATTCAAGAGCCGCGACGGTGCCGACATTCTGATTGCGATCCAGAACGATCGCGAATGGCGCGTGCTTGCGGAGAAGGTTCTGGGCGAGGCTGCTCTCGGCAAAGACGTGAAATTTGCGACAAATCCCAAGCGCGTCGAAAACCGTAGGGTGACCGATGCGAAAGTCGCCGCGAGCTTTGCGACGTACGACGTTGGGGACCTGATGAAGAAGCTCGAAGCCGCCGATATCGCCTTTGCGCGCGTCAACGACTGGGAACTCCTATCGAAGCATGCGCATCTGCGCCGGATCACGGTGGGCGCGCCGAGCGGACCGGTCAGCATGCCGGCGCCGACGCCCGTGCGCGCGGGACAGGAGCGGAGCTACGGTCCGATTCCTGCACTCGGCGAGCACACGGAAATCATCCGGAATGAATTTCTGTCTTGAGGGCTAGCGGCAAGCTAAATCGATGATTCTAAAGGGAAATTGGCGCTTGAGTTGTACAGGCATGCCGGATCAACCCCTTGCGGATGACGAGCGCCCCGGCGTTCGGGCAAAGTCGCGCCATCGCACTTCACCTGACAGGAACTCAATTCATGGACATCGGATTTATCGGCCTCGGCAACATGGGACAGCCGATGGCACGCCGGCTCATCGAGGCCGGCCACAAGCTCGTCGTCTACGATACGCGCAATGACGCGGTCGCTCCCCTGGTCGCAATGGGAGCCCAGCTTGCATCATCGCCCGCCGATGTCGCTGACCGTGTCGAGACCGTCATGGTGAGTCTCCCCTCGCTGCAGGTCTCCGAAAAAGTTGCGACCGGCGAGGGTGGCGTCATTCATGGCAAGCGCATCAAGCGGTTCATCGATCTGTCGACCACCGGTTCGCGGGTTGCGGCAAAGATCGCGGCTGCGCTGACGAAGAAAAACATCGTGCAGATCGACTCACCGGTCAGCGGGGGCGTCGGTGGTGCAACAAAGGGAACGCTGGCGGTCATGGTCTCGGGGCCGAAAGCCGAAATCGATCTGATGAAGGATGTGCTCGCCGTTTTCGGGAGGGTCTTTGTCATCGGAGAGAAACCCGGCATGGCGCAGACGATGAAGCTTGCCAATAATTTCCTCTCAGCGACCGCGATGGCGGCGACGTCCGAGGCGGTGGCCATGGGCGTCAAGGCGGGACTCGACCCTGCCGTGATGATTGATGTCATCAACGCCGGATCCGGCCGCACCACCGCATCGGACGGAAAGTTTCCGCAGGCGATCCTGCCGCGCACGTTCAACTACGGCTTTGCCACGGCCTTGATGCTCAAGGATGTGCGCCTGTGCTTCGACGAGGCCAAGGCGCTGAACGTTCCCAGCGTTGTGATGAACGCGGTGCTCGATCAGTGGGAAACCACGAACGCTGAATATGGCGGAGACAGCGATTTCACCGCCATCGTCAAGATGATCGAGAAGCGCGCAGGCGTCATCGTGGGGACGGAGAAGAAATGATGAGCGACGACATTCACGAAGTTTACGCTGTCTGCTACGCGACCCATGCCCGCAAGCGCTCGGAGAATTACATCTTTGGCGATCCGCACGACGAGATGACGTCGATCGTCTACTACGTCTGGGTCATCAAGGGTCCGCACGGCACTTTCGTCTGTGATACAGGCTTTGACGAAGTGGCCGCAAAGGAACGCGCGCGCAAGATCATCCATCCGGTCGGCGAGGGTTTGCAAGCGCTCGGTGTTAAGCCAGACAAGGTCGACCACGTGATCGCGACGCATATGCATTGGGATCACGCAGGGAATTACGATCTTTTCCCCAATGCGCGCTACCACATCCAGGACACTGAAATGGCCTATGCGACGGGCCGCTGCATGTGCCACCAGATGCTGCGCATCCCGTTCAGCGAAAGTGATGTGCTGGCGATGGTCAGAAAGGTCTTCGCGTACCGCGTGGAATTTCATGATGGTGTCGAAGAGCTCGCCCCCGGAATCACCGTGCACAAGGTTGGAGGGCATTCAAAAGGCCTGCAATGTGTGCGCGTGAAGACGAAGCGCGGCCATGTCGTTGTCGCTTCCGACTCGTGCCACCTCTACTCGCATATCGACGAGGGTCGCGTGTTTCCGATCACCTACAGCGTCGGTGACACGCTCGAGGGCTACAAGACGCTGAAGAAGCTCGCGAGCTCGCGCCATCACATTGTGCCAGGCCACGATCCGGAAGTGCTGAAGCTCTACCCAGCCATGAAAGCGGGGCTCGAGAACTGGATCGTAAGGCTGGATGTGGACCCGAAGGTCTGACCAAAAGCGTCACACCAGTCCCAATCCCGCAAACGCGTCCTTGTGATGCTCGGCGCTGTCGGGGGCGAAGCAGCAGAAGATCACCCGCGCCATTCCGCGAGGACGCGCGGCAATTTCGGAGGCAACCGTCCCCACCGCAACGCGCGCGGCAAGTTCGGCTGGGAAGCGATAGACACCGGTTGAAATCGCGGGATAGGCGATCGTTTGCAGCCTGTTGGCGGCGGCAAGGTCCAGCGCCGTGCGATAGCAGCCCGCCAGCAGCCCCTCCTCGTCTTTGTCGCCCCCTCCCCAGACTGGGCCGACAGCGTGGATCACATGCCTGGCCTTGAGCCGGTACCCTTGCGTGATCTTGGCGGAACCGGTTTCACAGCCGCCGAGGGTGCGGCATTCAGCCAACAATTCCGGTCCTGCGGCACGGTGAATGGCGCCATCCACGCCGCCGCCGCCGAGCAGCGAGCGATTAGCGGCATTTACGATTGCATCGACATCCAGTGTCGTGATGTCGGCAACGACAATGTCGAGAACGGTCTGACCGATTTCGGCGGAGAGCGCTGTCATACGCGCGAACATATCACGCGCTGGCAGATCCGGTCGTGGCCTTAAATTCCAGAGTGGAACGCACACCGATGTCATCATAATGCGCGTCGAGAAAGCGGCGCGCGGCTCGGCGGCCGTTGGTGCGCAACATTTCGAAGAAGTCGTAGTCGGTGCTGAGCCGGCTTGCCGTGTCCAGCGTCTGCGCCGAACCGGTGAGGGCGATGCGATGAAAATTGATCCTGCGATATTGTCCGGCGCCGGTCCCGCGCGGCAGCTTGCCTTCGTCGATCAGCTCGCCGACGAAAGTAAGACCGCGCAATTCCGACATCAGCGAGGAATTGAATGTGATTTCATTGATCCGCGCCATGATCTCGTCGCGTGTCTTCGGCACCTGCTTTCGTTGCAACGGATTGATCTGGACCAGCAAAAGATTCTCCGTGTCGGTTGCGCCGACCAGAGGATAGAGCGCCGGATTTCCGACGTAGCCGCCGTCCCAATAGGCCTCCCCATCGATCTCGACGGCGCGGAAAAGATGCGGCAGGCACGCCGATGCGACGATCATGTCGGCCGTCATTTCATCGCGTCTGAATACGCGCAGCTCTCCGGTCCTCACGTTGGTCGCGGACACAAACAGCTGCAAGTTCTTGGCTGCCCGGACCGCCTCGAAGTCGACGAAACGACCGACGAGGTCCTTCAAGGGATTGATATTGAGCGGGTTGAAGTCATAGGGCGACAGATAACGAGTTAGTGCCTGCATCCACAAACCGACCGGGGTATCTTCAATCGGCCAGAATGAAAACAGCCGATCGACGGCGCGGCGTTGAAGGTCCGGCAGGTTGCCGCCGAGACTAGCTGCGCGCCAGAAATCTGCGAGGCGTTTGCGCGCTTCTTCTGGCCCACCGCGAGCGAGGCCGTCGGCCAATATAATGGCGTTGACTGCACCGGCCGATGCGCCGGAGATTCCCTCAATCGTCAGCCGGCCATCCTCGAG
>DATBTA010000302.1:0-1707 GCA_036559505.1 Pseudolabrys sp.
TGAGTATGGCAGCCGACAGCATAAAACGGTCCCGCCGGACAGCCCGCGAACGGCGCGCGTTGCGCCGCCCGCGGGATGGATCGGTTAGGCGGGCATCGGGAACACCGGCTTCGCGTTGGCGAATGTCGCCGGCAAGATCACTTTGATGTCGTTGTCGAGCACCTGCGTGTTCACCGGCGCCGCGCCTTCGTTCTGCCCGTTGACGAACTTGGTCGGCCCGTAGGGCATCAGGTGACCGGCGAAGGTCGAACTCGCCAGCGCGTCGGTGAGCTTTGCGCGATCGGCGGAGGCCGCCCGCTGCAGCGCGTCGGCAACCAGCAAGATGCAGCTGTAGTTCATGTAGACTTCGTAGGTGTAGAACTGCCCCTTGTCCTCGACCGTCTTCTTCAGCGCAACCGCCTTCGGATTGCGCGGGTCGAACCAGTGATTGCAGTCCATGATGTATTTGGCAGCCTCGGGGAATTCCTTGACGAACTTGTAGGAGGACGCAGCGCCCCCCAGCACCGAATAGATGCCCTTCAGCTTCACCTGCTGCTGCTGCATGGTGCGCGCGAGCAGGACGTATTCGTTGTAGTAGCTGGCGGGGATCACGAGATCCGGATTCTGCGCCTTGATCTTGAGCACGACGTTGTTGAAGTCGCGTGTCGGAGTCGGGTGCGGAATTGTCTCGAGGATCTGGAAGCCCTGCGCCGGCAGCTGCGCGTTGAGCAGCTTGGCCAGGCCCGAGCCGAACAGCGAATCCTCGTGCACGATCATGACGGTCTTCGCCGGCTTGCCCGCCGCATCGTTGATCGCGGTAAGATTGGCCAGCGCGGTCTTCGAGATGACGCCGAAGCCGGGCCCGAAGCGGAACGTGTTTTTCAACCCGCGCGTGACGATCCCGTCGGCGACGCCGACGTCGACCACGTAAGGCAATTCATAGCGGGCGGCTGCTTGCGTAGTGGCAAGGCAGATATTGCTGGCATAACCGCCGACGATGGCCGCAACGCCGGCCGAGTTCATCTTCTCGACCTCGGCGGTGCCGCCTTCCGGCGTCGATTGCGCATCGCCGAGCACCGGGTCGATCTTGCCGAGGCCCTTGATGCCGCCGGCAGCGTTGATCTCCTCGATCGCCAATGTGGCGCCGAGGCGGCCCTGCTGTCCCGAATAGGACAACGCGCCGGTGACCGGATGCAACACGCCCAGTTTCACGGGCGCGCCCTGTGCGCGCAGGATGGAAGGCATCGCGATAGCGCCGGTCGCCGCGGCCGTCGTGGCGAGGAAGCGGCGGCGATTAAGCAGATACTTCTGGTTCGGCATGATGACTTCCCTCCTGGGTCAGCGTCGCGGGGCGAAGCCCGCGCGTTTGATTGTTCAAGGCCGCGGTCTTGGTTTTATACTATCGCGGACCGCCCCAGAGCCCGCAACCGCTAAAGCAGACCCGATCGGATGATGAGCAATTTCCAGACCCTGATCGACAAAGTTTGGGCCATGCATGAGATTGTGCTCCGCGACGACGGGGCTTCACTCCTCTGGGTCGACCGCCATTACGTGCACGAAGGCTCGTTTCATGCTTTCAGCCAGATGAAAGGGCGTGGGCGGAGTGTCGCAGAACCGAAACTCACCTTCGCCGTGGCCGATCATTACGTGCCGACCCGCGGCCGGGATGGCGGAATTGCCAATCCCGAGATTGCTGCCATGGTGCACAACCTCGAGGCGAACACGAGC
>DATBTA010000303.1:0-9335 GCA_036559505.1 Pseudolabrys sp.
TCTCGCTGCGCTCGCAAGCCTTCCTGTCTATCTGGTTTTGCGTGGCGTACCGAATGGAATTGAATTCGTTGTCTTCTCCTGGCTCATCACCCCGATTCTCATCGTCTATTTCCTCGTTCGCACCGGGCGTTGCGAGACCGCACACATTCTGTCTTCGCTGTCGCTGAGCGCGCTTGTTGTCCTCGTCGCGTTTTTCGCGGGCGGCATTGGGTCATTTGCAGCGATCTGGCTCGTCGTGGTGCCCCTCGAGGCGGCACTTTCCGGATCGCGCCGCGTCGTGTTGATTTTGGCCGCGTTTTCGATGGCCGCCGGCCTATTGCTGCTGATGCTTGGCATGGCCGGACTTATCCCGCCGAACAGCGTGGACATGCACGCAGCTCTTGCCGCAATCGCGATCGTTTCCGCGTTGCTTTATGCGACGGGGCTCGCGCTTGGTGCCGTGTCGCTCGTTGGCACAGGCGCCCAGCTGCTCGGCGCAGAGGAAAATCGCTATCAGCTTTTGATCGGGAACATGACGGACGTTATTATCCGTTGCAGCAAAAGCGGCTCGGTCTTTTTCGCTTCGCCGGCGGCCGAAACACTGTTCGGCATTCCCATCACCGAACTTGTCGGCAACGAACTTTTCGAACGCGTGCACGTCGCTGATCGGCCTGCCTTTCTGGCCACACTTGCCGATGCGGCACGTTCGGGTGACGTGCGCTCGCTTGAATTTCGTACCCAGCGGAATGTCGGAGCGGGACGCCCCAGTCAATTCGTTTGGGTCGAGATGCGGTGCAGGCCGTTCGAATGCGTACCGGCCGGACATGAAAAAACAAGCCAAGATGTCGTTGCGGTCCTCCGCGATATCAGTGAGCGAAAGACCCACGAGGACGCGCTTGAGGCGGCCCGACTCGAATCCGAGCGGGCGAGTGCCGACAGAAGCCGCTTCGTCGCCACCATAGGTCACGAGCTCCGCACGCCCTTGAACGCGATCATCGGCTTCTCCGAGATGTTGACGAACAGCGCTGTCAAAATCAGCGCGTCGGACCAGGTCGAATATGTGAAATTGATCAACGGTTCGGGCCGCCATCTTCTTTCCGTCGTGAACAGCATGCTCGACGCTTCAAAAATTGAAGCCGGCCACTTCGAAGTTGCCCGGGAGATATTCGTGCCGGGACCGGCGATCGAGAATTGCGTCGATTTGTTGGCTTTGCAGGCACGGGAAGCGGGCATCGAGCTCAGGCTACGCTTTGCCCAGAATCTGCCCGAGATTGCAGCAGACAAACGCGCGTTCAGCCAGATCCTCATCAATCTCATTTCAAACGCGGTCAAGTTCACGCCGCGTGCGGGATGCGTCACCATTGGCGCGTCATGCGACGGATCAAATTTGGTGATGACGGTTGAAGACACGGGTGTCGGAATCGAACAGCACGATCTTGCGCGTCTGGGAGAAGCTTTCTTTCAAACGAGCTCGTGCCACGACCGCAGACATGATGGAGCGGGGCTCGGGCTATCGATCGTCAAGGGCTTGGTGAAGCTGCATGATGGCGAGGTCGATATCCGCAGCCGGGTCGGCGACGGGACGCGGGTGACGGTCCGATTGCCTATCGGCCAAAGCGGCGACCGGACGCCGACCGAGCCGGTCAAACTCGTGATGGAAAGTCACCGAGGCAATCCGGACGTCTCAAATGATTGGGTGAAGAAAAGTGCGTAGACGATCATCCCGCAGGGGCTCCGCAAGTTTCGAGAGTGCAGGCCGCATCGCTGCAGCGATCGCACAGCATCCGCGCGAATTCGTCGCTATGGTGATGTCGACGGTCGCCATTTTCGCTATCGTCATCAATGCGCTGTTTCTCCAAAAAGGTCCGCATCCGGCGCCGATATTTGCAGCCCGTCCGCTGCTTCAGGAGCCAATACTCCCGCCACGCATGTCGGGCACCCAGTCACACATCGGGTCGGATTTGGCAGCCCAGGCTCGTGTCCAGCTGATCGCGAATATTCAACGCGAGCTGAGCCGGAAGGGTTTTTATGACGGACCTGCCGATGGAATTTGGGGCTCGAAAACGGATGCAGCGGTACGCGATTTCCTTCAAGCCTCCGGTTTGAAGGTCAATCCGGAAGCAAACGAGAACCTGCTCCGCGCGATATCAAGCTATGTCGCGAAGCCGGTGGCTGCCGTAGCCCCACCGAGTTCGCCGGCAACGGATCCAATCGCAAAATTGATTGCGCCGTCCAAGCGCATCGTGTCGATACAGCGCGCTCTCGCCGATTTCGGCTACGGACAAATCAAGGCAACCGGCGTGTATGATCCGGAAACACGGAGCGCAATCGAGAAATTCGAGCGCGAGCACCGCCTGCCGGTGACCGGCCAGATTTCCGACCGGTTTGTGCGCGAACTTGCCGCTATGACCGGCCGCCCGTTGGAGTGAATGGTCTCGCTACTGTAGCTCGTGCTACTGAAGCCGATGCGCTTGAAAACCGGAATTTGGGTGGCTGCCTATCTACGCCGCTGTAATGTCGAGGGCGTTTTTGCGGCAGTACGCCGGCATGGCGCCGAAGAAGCTGGCGCCATTTTTATCAAAATAAACCGGCTGGATGGTACGGGCGCGTTATACGGTCCGGCTCCGCAGTCTGCGTTTGACGAGGCTCAGCCGGCCGATCGGCTGTTCGTCGCGATTGTTGGGCGCGATACCCCGGCAGCCGAAGCAGATATCGAGACACGCCTGATGAAAGAAATACGTTTTGACCCGGATCTTTGGATCATCGAGGTTGAAGACCGCACCGGCCGAAATTTCCTCGACAACATCGTGCAGTAGCTCCTGCTCCTTCTACCGTTCGTTGATCTTCACGCGTCCGGATTGCGCGTTCTGCTGTATGCCGGTGTGGACTGTTTCGGCGCCGGACGAGCGCGCGCCGCGGCGTTCATCATCCCAATAAACAGTTTCATGGTCCGCATGCGGCCGGACGGGTTTGGCCTGCCAAATCGTCAGCATGTGCTCAGCGGCGGCCGAGCTCATCTCGCCATAAAGGTGGCACAACTCGAAAATACGCGGGACGGATTGGCCGACGACAGGGTTGAGGAAAAGCAGAATTCGTTGCAGTACGTCCGTTTTCATGCCGAGGACTTTCGCCGCGACGATTACGGCCTCGCCTGAATCATCGAATGAAATTCGTTCGGCGAGCCCTAGGCTGATATTGAGAGCACGTGCAAGGATGCGGCTGAATTCGGAGGGATTTCTCCGCAGCGCTGCGCGTTCCAGGCGCCTGACCAGTTCTCCTTCAGAAGGCACCGGGCGACGCCTTGTCGGGTCCGATACAACATCGAGGTTCGTGAGAATAAGACGGCGCTCTTCCGGCGCCGATGAGAAAAACAATTCGAGCAAGTTCTCGCCATTTTCATCGTCCGCCGGTTTGGCGGCCGCCAGGCTGTCGAGCCTGCGGAGGACGGCTGTTGGCGCTTTCGGATACTGCCGAAGCTTTGCAGCAACTGCAGCGCGCGTCTTAGCGTCGACCGAATCAATCAGCCCGAGCACCAGTTCGACATATTGAGTTTCCTCTTCGCCGCTATGCGAAGGTCGTTGCACATATAGATCCGTCAGGACCCGCGCCAGAGTGGGACGTACATCGACGCCGTCCCGGCAGGCCAAATCGACCAGGCTGTCGACGGAAACGCGCGCGGAAGGCTTTGCCATACTGATACGCCGGCACTTACAGGATGGCCGACATTAGCTGCCGCCCGTTAGCAGAGCGTTAACCTTGCAAGTCCTTTAATTGCGGAACGATGCCGGTCTGGCGGACCAAGGAAACCACGCCGGGGCGGAAGGGGGACTGCAATGGGCGAAATCATCCGATTTCCCGACGACGCGAGCCCGCGCGGCGGCAAATATGTCGACGCAAATACCGAGCCGGCGACGGTGATAATTCTTCCCGTCATCCGAATCGAACGCGATCCCGATGGTTCGAATGGTCTTGAGCCGCACGACGGGAACAATCACGGCCGCCGTCGGCGCCGCCGCGCCGCACGCTGATTGGTCCAATCACCGAATAACCCGATGAGAAATCTACCGCCGCCAGCGCTCAAGAAGGTGTGGCGGCAGACGCTTGTGCTCATCGCCGTCACGTTCCTCGCCGGCTGCGCAAACTCTGATTTTGGCGAAGTTAATCCGGTGTTGGTGACCGATGGAATTCACGACTGGATCGGGCAAAATGCAGGTGGGCCCAAGGTCCCGCCTTCGCGCTTTGAATACACTGACGACGAGCGCGCTTTGCGCGATCTCGCCTATCCGCTGATCGAGCCGCCTTTCGATCGGCAGGAATGGTACCAGGTTGCAGGTGAATATGGTCTGTACCGCGCCAATTCAGCCGATTATAGAAGGTACTCCGAACGGCTGGAGTCCATGTGGCGCCGTTCGCCTTCCTCGCGCTATGCGCAGCTCATCGACGACATTCGCAACGATATCACACGCATGTCGCAATTTTTTGAAACCGCCGGCCGCGTCATCGACATCGATCAGAAGCGGCAAAAAAGTATGACTTACGTTTTCGACCTCGGCAAAAAGGAGCGGGTGAACGCGCTACGCAGGATACGGGAAAACGCGCACGTGGTGGCAATTGTCCAGCAAAGTCTCGCCGATCGGGTCGCCTCATACCATTTTGCACTTGAGCGGCTTGTTATCATAACGCCTTCGCCGCAAGCGATCGAAGCTGAACGATCAATCACTTTGCTGCAAAATCAGATCGCGCGATATAAAAAGCCTGCGCCCACTTGGGTCCGTGAGCCAAGCCTGGCGTCGACGAACTAGGTCATTTCTTGGTTCGCGCCGGTTCGGTTTGCCGCATGCATCGCGATGCCGCGACCGCACCTTGTGCGGCCGGCATTAGTCCCGGTTCGGGTGCCATCGCGCGGATGGCGATCAGACCAGTCGGTGTCGGCGATTCAACGATCAGCCGGTCGGCAGCGGTGATCTCTTCGTCTTCCGGTACTTGCTCATGCTGGGCGGCGGTCATCAGGTCGAGCTCAATGACACGCCGGCCGGCCGCACGATCGTTGATGGCGTAGTAGGCGACGTCATACCGTGTGTAGAAGGAAACAGAAGTGTAGGCCGGGCTAACGGGCACGGTGAGCTTCAGAGGTCCTTCAGAAAGATCGTATCGGCACACGGCGCTCGCAAACGCGGGGTCCATGAACGGCATGATGGCCTTCTCAGGCGATGGAATGGGCAGGGCGACGACCGTATTGACTGGTGCGATCGGCGTCAGTCGCGCGTATGCATCCTGCGTCGCGGTGCGCGGCAAGATGATAACCGTTGCCAGATGCACGACTCCGCCAAGAAGCGCGCCGCCTAAAAGCAGGAGCAGCCAACGGATCATGGGCAACCCCGCGTCGAAACTGCGGGCATCGGCACCTCGCGGCCGGCCTTCGTCGAAACACCGACGGCGGTGTCATAAAGACGCAGCACGAGTTGATAGCGTTCGATACCGCCCGTCGGCAGCCAATTGCCGGGATTTGCGCGGGGCGCCACGACGATCTCGAAATTTCCGTCAGCACGCCGAACGATCTCCTCACTTGTGAAACCGTAGCGATTGACCGAGTTCGCTATGAGGTCGCCGTCGTTGTTATAGAGGGTCAACGTCCAAAAGCGTGCGGCCGGGGTTATTCCGGACAGGACAATGTCGCAGCGCCCGTCTAGAGGCTTCCCGTTGTCGTCCGCCCGGACGGTAAACGACACTCCGTCACCGAGCGCAACCGGCAGCCGCCCTGCGCGGGCGATAGACGCGCGCGCATAGGGGTCGGCGTCCACCGTTCCGGTTTTTGGCCAAGCTACCCAGCTCTCGATAGGCAACGCACCAAAAGCCGCGCCCCGGCTCAGGGCAAAGTAAGTCATGCCCAGACCGACGAGCGTCGCGACGGCGAGGGCGAACAAGGTTCCTGTTAGCAGACGCACGATCGATCCGTTTGCGTGTGTGAGAAATCGGTTCTGTCGGAAGAGACCACGCCCATTGCCCGGCGACTAATCAGTTGCGATTGCCGAACGCGCGTCCCTCCAACGAAACGGCCAACGCCTCGCCTTTGTCAGGTACCTGGGCCTGCTTGTCTTTGCCGCTTGAGACAGTCGGGCGTGCTGGCGCAACGGGTCCGAGGGCGCGATTGGCGTCATCCATCATCCTCTCGACACGGACCAGCACGTCGGCCCCTCGCTTGGTGAGAAGTGCAGGCCGTGGAGGCGGCTGAGGCTCGTTGGACTTCGACTTGACCTCGGCGACCGCCGGCTGTTGGCGGACCTGCGGTGCGGGAACTCCAGGAAGTTGCTTCAACTCGATTCCTTGATGGGCGTAAGCCATGATCTTGTGCCATGTCATCGCTGGCACGGAGCCGCCGGTCATCCGGTTCATCACCTGGTAGTCATCGTTGCCCACCCAGACACCACATACAAAATTGCCCGTGTAGCCGACAAACCACGCATCGCGATAAGCGTTGGTCGTGCCGGTTTTTCCTGCAGCGGCAGTATCGTCAAGTCTCGCGCGCCGACCGGTGCCGTTCTCGACCACACTGTTCATCATTTTGATCATGTCGCCGGCAACGCTGGGCGGCATCACTTGCCGCGGCTTTGGCCCGTCACGATCAAAGCGCCACACCAAGTCACCTGTGCCGGTGCGCACTTCAAGGATCGCGTGCGGCGTCACTGCCTTGCCCATATTGGGGAAGGTGGCATAGGCGGCGGTATGATCGAGCACGGTGACTTCATCCGCGCCGATCGGCAGCGAGGGCGTGTCTGGGAGCGGTGTGCGGAGACCCATGTCGTGCGCGAGCTTGACGATCTTGGCACGTCCGACCTTGGCGTTACCATTGCCAATCGCAATCGAGAGCTTCACTGCAATGGTATTGATCGATTTCGTGAGCGCCATAAGCAGAGTCATCGAGCCGGCATAGCCGTGGCCGTAATTCTGGGGGCACCAGTTGCCGATGCAGACAGGGCCATCGACCACGATCGATGTCGGCTTCATGCCATTCATGAGCGCAGCTGCGTAGACATAAGGTTTGAATGAGGACCCGGGCTGGCGCATCGCATCGGTCGCGCGGTTAAACTGGCTTGCGCCGTAATCACGTCCCCCGACTATGGCCCGAACAGCGCCATCCACGTCCATCAAAACGGCGGCAGCCTGCTTCGCGTGATATTCCTGACCATATTGTCGCAACGAGCTCTCGACGGCCGCATCCGCATTGTTCTGCAGACCCGTATCAAGGGCCGTGCGCACCACAAACACGCGTTCCGTCATCGATTTTGGGAATGTGTCGACGAGCTTCTTCATCTCGTCAAAAGCCCAGTCGAGATAGTAGTTTGCCGCACGATCATCACGGCGATCGACGGGCGTGGCCGGGTGGCGGCGGGCGCCGAAAACCTGGCCTTCCGTCATCATGTTGGCTTCGACAAGATTGTCGAGCACGACGTTGGCTCGCGCGCGCGCAGCCGGCAGGTTGATGTGCGGCGCAAACCTGGTAGGGGCTTTGAACAAGCCCGCAAGCATCGCAGCTTCGGAGAGGTTCACGTCGCGCGCCGACTTGTTGAAGTAATACTGAGCTGCTGCGTCTACGCCGAACGCGCCACCACCCATGTAGGCGCGGTCGAGATAGAGCTTGAGGATCTCGTTCTTGGTCAGGCGCGCTTCCAGCCACATCGCAAGGAAGGCTTCCTTGACCTTGCGCTCGATCGTTCGTTCATTGCTAAGGAACAGGTTTTTGGCGAGCTGCTGTGTGATCGAGGAGCCGCCCTGCACAACGCCTCCCGCCTTGGTATTGGCGACCAGCGCGCGCGCGGTGCCGGCGAGGTCGATTCCGAAATGCTCGTAGAAGCGACGGTCCTCCGTCGACAGCACTGCTTTGATCAGATGGTCGGGAAATTGGTCGAGCGGAATCGCATCGTTATGCCGAATTCCGCGTGAGCCGACGTCGTTGCCATAGCGGTCGAGAAATGTGACGGCGAGTTCCGATTTTTTCAGCCAGTCATCGTCGGAAGTCTCGCGAAACGCCGGTATGGCGAGCGCCAGCAGCACGACCAGCCCAAACGCACCCAACGTAGCGCCTTCCGAAAACAATTCATTGAGCAAACGCCGCCATCCTGAGACGTGGAAGCGGTCCATGAATGTCGAAAAACGCTCGTAGGATTCGCGGGCGCCGGATGCGCTGCGGAACAGGCTGAAGTCTATCCACGCGTCCAGCCCGAGCAGGAACCGCTTGATGCTTCGCTTCCAGTGCTCGGGTAATAGGTCGCGCAAGACTTGCTGCTCTTGAAAGAAAGGATGCCGGCCGGACGCCGGACCAAGCAATTTTAGCCGATCAGCCAACCCGCGGCCAATGCCACGGTTCCGCCCGGCTGGAACCAAGGTGAACGAAGAAATACCGTGAAAAATGGCCGAAATGAGCCTCAGGCACGGTGCCGTGACGGAATGCCTGTGAACAGGTACAACCGGACCTCTTCGAGAGATTCCCTGTATGCCTGATCCGCAAGCTCCATTCTGGCGCCGCAAGGCGATGTCGGAGATGACGCGCGCCGAATGGGAGAGCCTGTGCGATGGCTGCGGCCGATGCTGCCTGAACAAGCTGATCGACGAGGATACCAACGCGACCGTGTTCACCGACGTCGGTTGCAAATTGCTCAATGGCGAGAGTTGCCGCTGTCGCGACTATGCGCATCGTCAGGCCAAGGTGAAGGACTGCGTTCGGCTGACACCGCGCAATGTGCGCCGCCTCAAGTGGTTGCCGCCGACTTGCGCCTATCGCCTGGTTGCGGAAGGCAAGGATCTTGCGTGGTGGCATCCGCTGGTGTCCGGTGATCCGGAGACAGTGCATCGTGCCGGCGTGTCGGTGCGCGGCCGCGTGACGGCCAGCGAAGCGGACGTGCCCGATGACAGGCTGGAGGAATACATCGTCAGTTGGCCAGGCAAGTGGCCGAAAGGCGCGCGCCGTCCGTCATCGGATCGGCGGGGCGGCACTCCCTAATCCGGCCCTTCATCGCCCTCGGGGCGTAATTGAAAAATCATACGCACGCGGCTCAGGTGCGCCGTAAAACGAATAGTGCCACCATTCGCGAAAGTAGTTGGCAAAGCCGTGCCGGCGCATCGCCGATTGCAGCAAAACGCGCCACTGCCGTTGCTCCGGCGCAATCGACATATTTGTCCCGTAGCTCCTTGTGTCGAAGCAGTCGAAGCTCGTCCCCATGTCGACGCTGTTGTCTGGCGCCCTCTGGTCCGCCGGGCCGGTGCAAGGACCGTAGCGTGCGGTTGGGTCGAAGCGAGGTATGTGAAGAACTGGCAATCTGACGAGCGTAAGGTCAATCGCGGTGCCGGTGGAGTGTCGT